>JANXZI010000556.1 GCA_025355595.1 Spartobacteria bacterium | reverse complement strand
AGATGGGCCACACGCCGATCGAGTGGTTCAACGACATGGCCCACCAGCCAAAATACGAGCCGCAGCATCGCAGCGCATTCTTCATTGATTCGCGTGCGGCGCGCGTTCCTGTCGCCGGCACGGTGCCGATCGGTTTCAATCTTGCGGGCCGCTATTTCCAGACCGAGGGCAACAACCTCGTGGACGGCACCGGCGGCTTTGCGAATGCGCCCGACTATTTCAACACGGGCCGCATCGGCGACGTGTATGGCGACGGCATTCCCGACGCACTTGCAGCGCGCGGGGCGGAACTGCTCACGCGCGGACAGCAGCGTTACAATATCTACTGCGGCATCTGCCACGGCGCGGCGGGGCAGGGGAATGGCGTCGTGAAAAGCTTCGGCCTCGCGACGGTGCGTCCGCTCGTGGATGACCTGCTGCGCGCGCAGCCCGACGGCCAGATTTTCAACACCATCACGCACGGCAAAAACACGATGGGCGCATACGGACCCGTGATCGCCGTCGAGGACCGCTGGGCCATCGTGAGCTACGTCCGCGCATTGCAGACCGCGACCGGCGCGAAGCTCGCCGATCTCCCCGAAGCGGAGCAGCAGAAACTCCAGGCCGAGCCGAAGAAGGAGCAGAAATGAGCCAACCCATTCACGTTCCCAATTCCGAGAAATTCGACGCGAGCAAAGGCACGCTGCTGAAGAATGTCTTCAGCGTCGCCGCGGTCGTCGGACTGCTCGGCGCAGGCGCCGTCTATTTTCTGAACAAGGATCTTTTTGCGCATGTCTGGCTGTTCGCCTTCATGTATTTCTTCACCGTGCTGTGCGGCTGTTTCTTCTGGAACTGCGTGCATCACGCGACGGACGCCGAGTGGTCCGTGGTCATCCGCCGCCAGATCGAAAACCTCGCGTCGCTGCTCCGCTACGTCGCCATCTTCTTCATCCCGATCGCACTGTGCGCCACGATCCTCTACGTGTGGATGAGCGCAGATAAGACGAAGGATGCCGCGATGGCTGGCAGCAAGTCGCTCTATTTGAATCAGCCGTTTTTCTGGACGCGTGTGCTCGTGTTCTTCGGGGCGCTCGCGTTCCTCTCGCATATTCTCCGCAAGCGCAGCATGGCGCAGGACAAGGACGGTGCGTCGTCGCACACCTTCGCGATGCGCAAGTTCGCCGTCATCGGCATCCCGACGCTCGCGATTTGCCTCACGTTTTCCGGCATTGATTGGCTGAAGGCGCTCAACCACCACTGGTTTTCCACGATGTGGGGCGTGTATCTTTTCGCCGGCGCGGCGGGCGCGAGCATGGCGCTCATCGTCCTCGTCGTCTCGTGGCTGAAAAAGCTCGGCTACCTCAATGTCGTCACCGAGGAACACTATCACCTCATGGGCAAGTGGCTCCTGACGTTCACCGTTTTCTGGGCCTACATCGGCTTCTCGCAATACATGCTCATCACGTATGCGAACTTGGACGAGGAGACGATCTACTTCCGCATCCGCAACACCGGGAGTTGGAATTATTTCAGCCATCTTCTCGTGTTCGGCCGGTTCTTTTTCATCTTCGTGGTGCTGCTTTTCCAGGGCACGAAAAAATCCAAGCTCATCAATTTCGCTGCGGTGTGGATCCTTGTGATGCAGTTCCTGGACATCTTCGTCATCGTGATTCCCGAGTGGAGTCCGGTCGGCTTCTCGTTTCGCGCGGCGCTCGCCTCCATCTTCCCGTGGCTCGGCATCGGCGGCTGCCTCGGGCTGCTCTTCCTGAAGACGCTCGGCGAAGGCTACCTCTTTCCGACTAAAGATCCGCGCCTCGCCGGATCGCTGAAAGCTTCCAACTGACATGTCCTCGAAAGCCAACGTCACCACACCCGGCGGATTCTTCATCGGCCTCGGCGGCATCGTGTCGTTCTGCGTCGTGGCGCTTCTCGTGTTTGTTTGGGTGAGAACACCGGCGAAGAATGATGAACTCCGCGCGCAGCAGATCGCCCTCGGCCTGCGCGCAGCGGACGATGCGAAGGTGGACGATGCGAAGAAAAAGGACGCGGACACCAAGGCGCTGCTCAACTCAGCCGCGATGCGCTACAACGGCGGCACGAAGCCGAACCTCGACAAACTCGACGACCTCCGCGGAGTCGTGCGGTATCGCGAGGCGATGAAGGCGGGCGACGAGGGGGCCAAGGCGCTCACTGCTGCGCCCGTCTGGAAAGACAAGGCGAAGGGCGAAGTGACGATGCCGATCGAACTCGCGATGAAGGTCGTCGCGAACAATCTGAAGGATCGGAAACCGAAAGCCTCCGCGGTGAAGCTGGACGTCTTCCCCGTGCTCGATCCGAATGCCGCGCCGATGATGCCGAACGCGATGGGCGGCGGTGCGAAAACCGTGATTTTTGCCGACCCGAATGCACCTGCCGCTCCGGCTCCCGCACCCGCCGCGCCCGCTCCTTCTGCGATTCCGACTGCGCCTCCTGCCGCACCAGCGCCCGCTGCGCCGCCCGCGACTCCTGCTGCGCCCGCGCCAGCGACGCCAGTGCCGCCGTCGGCACCCGCCCCGGCGACCGCACCCCCCGCCGCGCCCGCACCAGCCACGCCTTCTGCACCCGCGCCCGCAAATCCGCCCGGCGCATCAGTGTTTTCGCCGCAGCCTGCGGTCGCCGTCGTGCCCGCGCCCGCGCGTCCCACACTTTTGAACTGGCCTGAATCCAAGAAATGAACGCCACACCCGAGACAACATCCGCAGCGCAGGGCGATGTGACAAGGAGCGACCATGATGTCGCAAGGCGCGACCTCGAAAACGTCGAGCGCGCACTCATTGACCAATCGGCACGCGGCCCGGTGCTCACGTTTTTCACGACGGCGATCTTCTGGCTGCTTGTGTCGGTTGTCCTCGGCTACATCGCGTCGAAGAGCCTGCACGCGCCGGGTTCCGTCATGGGGCCCGAGTGGCTTTACCGCCTGCTCCATCTTGAGCGCGCGTCGCACTACATTTTCGATCACCTCACCTACGGCCGCGTGTGGCCCGCATACACCACGGCGCTCGTGTATGGCTGGTGCTCGCTCGCGGGTATGGGCGTGGCCACCTGGCTCATCGGCCGTCTCACGCGCGTCTCGATCAAGGCGCCCGCCGTGCTGCAATTCGGCGCGTGGTTTTGGAATGCGGGTGTGGCGGTCGCGGTCATCACGATCCTTTGCGGATACAACAGCGGCCTCGAATTCTTCGAGATGCACCGCGTGGCGCGGGCGTGCCTGTTCATCGGCTACCTCTTCATCGGCATCTGGGGGCTGATTCTTTTCCGCTACCGCCGGCAGTCCACGCCCTACATCTCCGTCTGGTATCTTTCCGCGGCGTTCTTTTTGTTCCCGTGGTTTTTCGGGACGACCGAGGTGCTCACCTCGATGCCGGTCGCGGGCGTGATGAAGAACATCGTCAACGCGTGGTACCAGAACGGCCTGTTCAATCTCTGGCTCGGCTGCATCGGCATCGCGTCCGCGTATTATTTCATCCCGAAAGTCATCAACCGCCCGATCTACAGCTACAACCTCGCGAGCATCGGATTCTGGTCGTGGATTTTCCTCGGCGGACTGACCGCGATGACGCGACTCAGCGGCGGTCCGGTGCCCGCGTATCTCGTCACGATCAGCATCGCGGCGAGCATTCTGATGATCATTCCCATCTCCACGCTCACGCTGAATTTCGTCCGCACCATGAAGGGACACACCGGCCTGATGGCGTCCTCGACGACGCTCCGTTTCACATTCGTCGGCACGATTTTCTTCAGCCTCGCGGCGGTGCTCGGCGTGGTCTCCGCGCTGCGCTCGGTGGACAGCTACACGCACTTCACCGCGTGGACGCACGGGCAGATGCACATGTTCACGCTCGGCTTTTTCAGCATGGTGATGTTTGGCGCGATCTACTACATCACGCCGCGGCTCGTCGGGTGCGAGTGGCTCTCGCGCACTTTCATGAAGCTGCACTTCTTCGGCACGGCGTACGGTGCGGGCACGATCATCGCGCTGTTCCTCTTCGGCGGACTCGCGACCGGCTTCGCGCTGAATGAACCGACCGCGGACAAGATGGGTTTTTACAATGTGTCCGGCATCGCGAACGCCTACATGCCGGTGAAGACCTACATCGGCTATGTGCTGTTTGGCGTCGCGCAGATTATCTTCGCGTTTCATTTCCTGCTCATGCGACTGCGCATCGGCCAGCCTGCGGGCGAGCCGACGCTGCTCGCCACACCGGGGGAAGGCCACTAAATGCAGAAACCCAGCATACTTTTCACCGGCATCTTCGGCGCGTTTGCGATCTCGGTCGGCGCGATGGTGCTCATCCCGCACACGCAGCTCGCGTCGCTCCAGCCGCAGGTGACTTGGGACGAGGGCGCAAATTCGCCGTCCGACATTTATCCGCATGAGCGCAGCGCCACCGGCCGCGAGGTGTATGTCGCCGAGGGCTGTTTCTACTGCCACTCGCAGCAGGTGCGTGACCCGCAGTATGGGCCGGACACGGAGCGCGGCTGGGGTTCGCGCCGCACGGTCGCGCGCGACTACATTTATGAGGATGTGCCGCTGCTCGGCAGCCAGCGGCTCGGGCCGGACTTTGCCAATTTCGGCTGGACCGCAAAGGTCGCGCAAAAGGACGGCAGCGAAAAAACCGTGAGCATGTGGCGCAACGAGCACGAGGACGACTCGAAGAAGCCCGCCGCGCGCAATGAGCGGTGGATTTACCAGCACCTCTACAATCCGCGCACACTCTTCTCCGACTCGAAGTGCCCGTCGTATCGCTACCTTTTCGAGACCAAGGAAATCGGCGAGAAGCCCTCGCCGAACGCGGTCGCGCATAACGCAAAATTTCAAATCGTGCCCACGCACGAGGCGGAGCGGCTCGCGCAGTATCTCCTCTCGCTCGACCGGAGCCACGAGCTGAAGGAAGCGCCCACCGCCATCAAGCCCAAGGAGGCGAAGAAATGAGCCAGCCGAACGCAGGACAGGATCGTCTCGATTATTTGGAGACAGCGGACATCACGGAAGTCCACGCCTCCATTGCGCGCGAACACGCGGAGCCGAGCGCGGACGTGACGCCGATTCCAACGTGGTTGAGCATCCTGTGCGCCGGTGCTCTGTGCTGGGCGGGCATCTACGTCGGAATTTTCCACGGCGGTTTCAACCCGAAGGTTTTCAACGAATACGAGAGCAACCCCACCGCATTTTTCCCGCTGCCCGGGAATGCCACTGTGGGCCCGGGCGGCCCTGCCGTCGAACTCACGCCGCTGGCGCTTGGTGAAAAAGTCTTCAAGGAAGTCTGCGCGAGCTGCCACCAGCTCACTGGGACCGGAATGCCGGGGCAGTTCCCGCCGCTCGCGGGTTCGGAGTGGGTGGACGGCTCGGAGTATAACGAGAAGCGCATCGTCGCGATCGTGCTCAAGGGATTCAAGGGCCCAGTCACCGTGAAGGGAGCGGCTTTCAACGGTGCGATGCCCGGACAGGAGCAGGCACTCAAGCCGAACAAAATCGCCGCCGTGCTCACCTACGTGAAACAGGCGTGGGGCAACAAGGGCGGCGAAATCAGTGAGGCGCAGGTGACTGCGGCGAAGAAGGAATTTCTCGATCACGGCGACCAGTGGACTGCCGAGGAACTGAAGAAAATCCCGCTTGATGCGAAGCTCGAAGGAGCCGCAGCACCCGGCACACCGCAGGCGAACGCAAAGCCCGCAGACAAACCGGCTGACACAACAAAGCCGGTGGCCGAGGTGAAGCCTGCTGTTGCTCCGGCACCCGCGCCCGTTGCGGCGACTTTTGACCTCGCAAGTTCCATTGCCAGTGGCAAGGCCATCTACGCGACGACCTGCATCGCTTGCCACTTGCCGACCGGCACTGGCCTCCCCGGCACATTTCCGCCGTTCGACGGATCGGAGTGGATCAACGGCGATCCCCGGCGTCTCGTCGCGCTCGTCATCAAGGGCTATTCGGGGCCGATCACGGTGAAGGGACAGGCGTTCAACAATATCCTCATCGCTGTGGACACGCAGTTCCCGCAGCTCAAGGACAACGCGAGTCTCGCCAATGTCCTTAACTATGTCCGCAACGAGTGGAGCAACAAGAACAGCACCGCGGTGACGCCCGATTTCGTGCAAAAAGTCCGCGACGAATTCAAGGGTCGCGTCGAGTCTTGGAACGCTGCGGACATTGAAAAAGCATTTCCGGCCGCCAAGTAAGACTCCAATATTCCGCATATGAAAAAGCTCACACTCACTCTTGCACTCGCACTCACCGCAACCGTCGCGTCCTTTGCCGAGGACGACATCAAGACCTCCGCCGAGCGCGGCAAGGCCGTTTACATGATGACGTGCATGGCGTGCCATCAGCCGACCGGCATGGGCATTCCGGGAGCGTTCCCGCCGTTCGATGGATCAGAGTACGTCCAGGGCGATACGAAGCGCCTCGTCGCGCTCGTCATCAAGGGCTACATGGGGCCGATCGAGGTGAAGGGCGTGAAATTCAACAACATCCTGATCGCCGTGGACACACAGTTCCCGATGCTCAAGGAAAACGCCAAGCTCGCCGACGTGCTGAACTACATCCGCACCGCGTGGTCGAACAAGGCCGATGCGGCCATCACGCCGGAATTCATCCAGAAGATTCGCGACGAATTCAAGGATCGCACGACGCCTTGGAATGCCGAGGATCTCGCGAAGGCATTCCCCGCGAAATAACCGCACACGAACATGGCGCACGCCGCAGAAGCACACACAGAGCACGGTCACGACGACCACGCGCACGACCACCACGAAATCGGATTCTGGCGGAAGTGGGTCTTCACAACCGATCACAAAATGATCGGCATCCAGTACGCCGTCACGGGGCTGGCGTTCCTGTTCTTCGGCTTCGGGCTGATGATGGTGATGCGCTGGAGCATCGCGCACGGCTCGGATGCGCTGCCGGGCTGGTGCGGCACGTTCCTGCACGCGATTTTCGGCGACACGGTTTTTGACAAGGCGGTCGATCCAAACACGAAGGCACTCGTCGGCTATTCACTTTCGACGACGGGCTACAATGTCTTCGGCGCGATGCACGGCACCATCATGGTGTTCTTCGGCATCGTGCCCGTGGCATTCGCGGGCTTTGCGAATTTCGTCATGCCGCTGCAACTCGGCGCGATCGACATGACTTTCCCGCGCCTGAACATGGCGAGCTTCTGGTCGTTCTTCATCAGTTGCGTGATCATGATGTGGAGCTTCTTCGTGGAGGGAAGCGCCGCGAAGTCCGGCTGGACGAACTACCCGCCGCTCGCCGGCGTCGCGGATCAGTCGCACGCCGTCTGGCTGAATGGCGGCACGCTCTGGCTGCTGGGCATGGTGTTTAACATCACGTCATCGCTGCTCGGCGCGGTGAATTTCATCACCACATTTATCCAGCTCCGCGCACCCGGCATGACGTGGGGACGCATCCCGTTTTTCTGCTGGGCGCAGTTCATCACCGCCTACCTGCTGCTGCTCGCATTTCCGCCGCTCGAGTCCGCCGCGGTGATGAACCTCTTCGATCGCGTGTTCGGCTCCAGCTTCTTCATGCCGACCGGCCTCGTCACGAACGCCGTCGGCACCGATGGCAACCCGCTCCTCTACTCCGGTGGCGGCAGCCCGATTCTGTGGCAGCATCTGTTTTGGTTCCTCGCGCATCCGGAGGTGTACGTGCTCATCCTGCCGGGCATCGGCATGGTCACGGAGATCATCGCGTGCAACAGCCGCAAGCCCATCTGGGGCTACAAGATGATGGTCGGCGCACTGTTCGCGCTGGCGTTCCTGTCCTTCATCGTCTGGGCGCACCACATGTACATGACGGGCATGGGCCCGAAAGTGTCCGCATTTTTCCAGACGACCACGATCATCATCTCGATTCCCTCGGTGATCTTGCTCACCGCGCTGCTGCTCTCGTTATGGGGAGGATCATTGCGTTTCAATACCCCGATGCTTTTTGCGTCGGCGTTCCTGCCGATGTTCGGCATCGGCGGTCTCACGGGCATCCCGCTGGCGTTCAATGCCGTGGATCTCTACATGCACGACACGTATTACATCATCGCGCATTTCCACTACGTCGTCGCGCCGGGCACCATCTTCGCGATCTTTGCGGGCGTGTATCATTGGTACCCAAAGGCGACGGGGCGGATGCTCAGCGAGACGCTCGGCAAGCTGCACTTCTGGGGATCGCTCATCGCGATCAACTGCCTCTTCATGCCGATGTTCATGCAGGGCATGGGCGGCATGCATCGCCGCTGGTGGGACGGCGGCAAGGGCAACTACGAGGCGACGGTCGCACCGTGGCTGCACTGGAATGAAAAAATCTCCACCGCCGCATGGGCGCTCGGCTTGGTGCAGCTCATCTTCGTGTTCAATTTTTGCTGGAGCATGTTCCGCGGGCGCAAGGTGCCGAATGACAATCCGTGGGACGCGACCACGCTCGAATGGGACACGCCCAGCCCGCCGCCGCACGGCAATTTCATCAAGCCCATCCACGTCTATCGCGGCCCGTACGAATACAGCGTGCCCGGCGCGGACAAGGACTTCACCCCGCAGTCCGAGCCGCCGAAGGATTCGCATCCGCCGGAGAACAAGCCGCCGCACGCGTAGCCCAGCACTTTTTCGCGACTCATGGAAATCCCATACACCGTCAGGCCCCGTCCCGACACCGGCCTTGCCAATCCGAAGCTCGGCATCTGGCTCTTCATCGCCTCGGAAGTCATGCTCTTCGGCGGACTCTTCGCCGGCTACATTTTCATGCGCCTCGGCGCGGAACCGTGGATGTGGCCGCACGGCTGGCTGAACGTCCCCGTCGGTACGTTCAATACGTTCATCCTCATCGCATCGTCCGTCACCGTCATCCTCGCGTGGGAATCGCTGAAGATGCGGAATTTCAAGGCCTACAAGTGGTGGCTCTTTGCGACATGGGCGTGCGGTCTGGCATTCCTCGGCGTGAAGCTCGGCGTCGAGTGGCCCGCAAAATTCAACCACTTCGGTGCCTACGTGAAAAAAGAGGCCGCGGCGAAGTACGAGGCATACCTCGGCAACGAGGACGCCACCGACGAGCACGGCAAGGTGACCGAGGAGGGCTACCGGTCCCGCAAGGGCTACCCGCGCCTCTTCATCAGCGGCCATCCGAAGGCCTGGAAGGACGTGACGGATCCGAAGGTGGACAAGATCGTCCTCTCCGGAGTGGACGAGGAGAATCACACCCCGCGTTCCGCCGAGCATGATCGCGCGCACTTCATCACCCGCGACCCCGTGCATCTGCACGAGGGCCACGAGGTCGTGCTCGACAAGAAGGATCTCATCTACGGTTACGGCCCCTTCTACCCGAAGCTGAACACCTACCTCGCGTGCTACTTCATGATCACCGGGCTGCACGGCCTGCACGTCCTCGGTGGCGTCATCGTGTTCCTCTTTTTCTGGGGCCCCGGCGCGAAGCTCTACAAGACCAACCCCGAGCAGCTCTGCAACCGCATCGAGGTCGCCGGACTCTTCTGGCATCTCGTGGACCTCATCTGGATCTTCGTCTTCCCGATTTTCTATCTCCTTTGAAAATGGCCGACCAGCACGCACACCCACCCACCGCCACCGCCGAACATCCGCAGGCCGCGGACGCCCACGCTCACGGACATGGTGCCCACGGTCATGGCAGCTTCTGGCGCCACATGATCCCGTATCTTCTCGTCGGTGGAGCGCTCTTCGTCTTCACCCTCATCACCGTCGGTCTCTCGTATGTGGACTTTGACCACATCTTCGGCAGCCACGGGATGAACATGAAAATCGGCCTCTCCGTCGCCGCATTCAAAGTGTGCCTCGTCGGCGCGTGGTTCATGCACTTGAAGGGTGAAAAGCGCACCATCTGGATCCCGCTCGGCTTTACGTTCGTCTTCGCCCTCGGCCTGTTCCTGCTTTTCTGGCTGGGCTACGCTGACCCGATCCACTCGACCTCGCACCCTCTGCACTGATGTCGCTGAAAATCTTCCACATCTTCTTCATCATCCTCAGCACACTCCTGTCCGCAGGCGTGGCGTGGTGGTGCTCGTCGAATGGTGTGGGGACACCCTACGTCTGCCTCTTCGCGGTCGTCGCCGCGCTGCTCCCCATCTATGGCGCGTGGTTCCTGTGGAAGACGCGCAAACTGATCCTATGACGCGCCGCCTCTCGATCCTGGTCGCACTCATGGCGACGCACGCGAAGGCATCCGCCTGCGCTGTCTGCATGGGCGATGCAAATCCAAACATCATCGAGGCGACGAACAGCACGCTCTGGATGCTCATCAGCCTCACTGCCCTGATGTTTGTGGGCACCGGCCTCACCGTCCTTTACATCTGGCGTCACGCGAACACCCCCATTCCTCCGCACGTCCAGCTCATCGAAAACCTGACTTCCGAACCCGAGGAATGCTGAAATGACACTCGCCGCGCTCACCGACTATTTCGATCTGAACAAGCTCATGGGCATGCTCCCGAACCACTCGGAGCACGGCAAAGAGATCGATCACATGCTGAACTTCTGCCACTGGTTCATGCTCATCCTCTTCGTCGGGTGGACGAGCTACTTCCTCGTCGCCGTCTTCCGGTTCCGCAAGTCCCGCCACCCCAAGGCCGACTATCATGGCGTCCGCAGCCACCTCTCCACGCATCTCGAAGTCGGCGTCGTCATCATCGAGGCCGTCATCCTTCTCGGCTTCGGCCTCCCGCTCTGGGGCAAGCGCGTGAATGAAATCCCCGATGGCGAAAAGGAAACCGCGCTCAAAGTCCGCGCCATCGGCTTCCAGTTCGGCTGGTATTTCCACTACGCCGGGGCGGATGGAAAATTCGGACGCCAGCACATCCGCTTCATCGGCGGACAGAATGTCATCGGCCTCGACCCCACCGATCCCGATGGTGCCGACGACGTGGTCACCGGCGGCCCCGGTGGCACCATGCACCTTGTCAACCACAAGGCCACCGTCGTCCGTGTGAGTTCGCGCGACGTCATCCACGGGTTCGCGCTGCACCAGATGCGCATCCAGCAGGACGCCATCCCCGGCAGCGAAATCCCGCAGTGGTTCCGCCCCGTCTCCACCGGCGAATGGCAGATCATCTGCGCGCAGCTCTGCGGCGCCGGCCACTCCGGCATGGCCGCGAAATACATCGTCGAGGAGGAAAAAGATTTCGACGTGTGGTACAAGGAACAGCTCGAAGCCACGCAGCGCTATCTCCAGAAACAGAAAGTCGAAATCGAAAAGCAGGCCGAAGCCGACAAGGCAGAAATCGCGAAGAAGGCAGCCGAGCACGGCAGCGGCCACGGCGAAAAGAAGGCGCATTGATCGTAGCCGCCGACGTGAGGATGCGGGCAAAATTTTTGCGCTGGCACCCGCACTCCATGAATCACCTGGCCACCGATGTGGCTGCGCCAAACAGGCGAGATTTTCACTCTCGCGCGGGGGGAGGGGCGAAGGCGGCGGGATGGAGCGGGGAGCACAGGCGACCCGCCTGTGGTTTGCGGCGACCAGCCGCAAATGCCGGGTTCAGAGTGCGCCTATTTCCCGGATCAAGCGCCCGGACATCCGAAGTTCCCGGCGGGTCGCCGGGAAAGGCAGGCGAGTCGCCTGCGCTCCCCCGCCGCCTCGCTCCGCTCGCCGGCGCGAAATTGAAAACCTCGCCTGCACTGCCGACGCCGTCGCAGAAGTTGTCCATGAAACACACGAAAGTCACGAAAGCCGAGGCCACATTTTCGTGTCTTTCGTGTCTTTCGTGGACGCATCTTCCTTCCCGGATTCTTCCCGCAGGCCCGACCAGTTTTGAAGAAACCGCCGCTGCGATGATTCAGAGTTCCAAGTTCCAAGTTCCAAGTTCCAAGTTAAGCCCCGCGCAGCGGCTTCGCGATGCCGGAGGGTGTGTTCAGATTCGCACCACGCCTCCGGCGGGCCGAACTTGGAACTCAGAACTTGGAACTCAGAACTCAGAACGCGCCTGCGCTTTGACTTAAAACGTAGCCTCATCTGCACCCATGTCCGCCACCTCGCACAGCCCCGCCCTCTCGCGCCTCGCGAAGTGCTACGTCGTGCTCACCTTCGCGCTCATCCTCATCGGCGGCATGGTCACCACGAGCGGGGCGGGCATGGCCTTCCAGACGTGGCCGCTCAGCGACGGCTCCGTGAACCCGCCCGGCTGGACGCAGAACATGCTCAAGGCCCTCGAGCACTCGCACCGTCTCGTCGCCACGCTGGTCGCCGTCATCACCGCCGTGCTCTGCTCCGCGCTGTGGAAAAACTGGCTGGCACTTGCCATCGGTCCGATCACCGGCGCGCTCGCCGGCATCGTCGCATCGAAATGCGGCGCGACCGGCGCAATCTCAAGCGTCATCGGCATGACCGCAAACGTCCTCACGTTTTCCGCCGT
>JANXZI010000551.1 GCA_025355595.1 Spartobacteria bacterium | reverse complement strand
GCATCGCTACGGCGGCCTCGGTCTCGGCCTGGCGATTTCCCAGGCGATCGTCGAAGTCCACGGCGGCACCATCAGCGCCGAGAGCGAAGGTGTGGGGCGCGGTGCGACGTTCGCAATCTCCCTTGCCACCGTGGATGCGCCGGAGACCCGCGCGCAGGCGGGCACCTCGAAGCTGGAACCCGCCCGCGCGCTGCGGCTGCTCGTGGTCGAGGATCATGAGGCGACGCGGACCGTGCTCACGCGCCTGCTCTCCCGCAGCGGCCACCACGTCACCGCCGCCACGACGATCGCCGAGGCGCTCACCGCATTTGCCGCCGAGCACTTCGACGCAGTCATCAGCGACCTCGGCCTGCCCGATGGCAGCGGCCTCGATCTGATGCGCGAAATCCAGCGCCAGCGCCCTGTTCCCGCGATCGCCCTGAGTGGCTACGGCATGGAGGATGATCTGCGCGAGACCCTGGAGGCCGGCTTCAGCGCGCATCTGGTGAAGCCCGTGAGTCTCGATCAGCTCCATCGCTTGCTCGACCAGATCACGGCACCGACGGAGTAGAGCGGTTTAAGAAATGCCGTAGCCGATTGGGGACGGTATGCGAGGAGTCGGGGCACCCTCGCCCCGTGTTCCGCCTCGGGGCGAGGGCGCCCCGGCTCCATGGGCGAGCACGACGCAAGCGGCTACGACATTTCTTAAATCGCTCCAGCGTCAGCGGCACCGCAGCCCACCGTTCCAGTCACACCGCATGTGCTTTCGGTGAACCCATCACATCACAAGTGACACTGCATTGCGCTGCGCGCCTTTTGGAATTCCATCCTCCCGTGAGCAGGGCACGGCGTCTGCGGTTGGCAGGCTTGAGCCGTCCGTGCTTCGCTGACATGAAGCACAGCCCAATGCCATCTTCCAATCTCTCGTCTGTCTCGCGAAAGCATTTTTCCACGAATGGCCTGACCCGCATCGTCGCGCTCGCGCTCGCATGTGCGGGTGGCGTCTTCGCAGTGGCGGAGCAGCCGGCGGCCGCACCGGCTCGCAGAACAGGAACAGCGGTGCCCGCAAAAGCGGCGCAAACTGCCGCGCGCGCTCCGGCGGTGAACCCGGCGGCAAAGCCTCCCGCGTCCTCGCCGTGGGCCGCGTGGGTCGAGCCAGACTTCCCATTTTTCTCCTCCGTCCTCGACGCGCGCCGTCCCGGGCTCTGCGCGAACAACCTCACGCCGCGCGGCCTCCTCCTGAATCCCGGACGCGACTGCTGGGTGTGCTTTGACACCGACCTCCTGCGCGTCGCCGCCGTGTGGCGCGGGCCGGGTGTCACGCCAAAGGCCCTCGCGCCAGGATCGTATCACGACTCCGGCCGCAAGACGCCCGGCGGGCAGTTCCCCGCGCCGGAGCCGGATGGCAAACTCTGGTTTTCCAACGGCATCTACCCCGGCTGGCAGATCGGCGGGCAGCTCGCGCTGGAGGACCCGCGCGAACCCGCGCCGAGTCCGCAGGAAATCGGCCGCGGCCCGCTGCCCGCGGCGATGGGAAAGATGAAAGCGATCCGCCATGTGAAAAATGGCGTCGTGCTCGAATACACCGCATTCGGCGCGAGCGTGCGCGAGTGGACGACACTCTCCGAGCACAAGGGGCAGCCGGTGATCGAGCGGCACATCGAAGTCGGTCCGGCTTCGCAGGCGCTGCTGATCGTCATCGGGCCGAAAGGCACCGGCGCAGTAGAGGAGACCGTCGCCTCCATTTCCGTCGGCACGCCGATGGGCCAGCGCACCGCGGAAATCCAGGAGGATACCGCGATGTGGATCGTCCGCGTGCCGGAGCACGACAAGCCCGCAAATTTCTGCATCGCACTCTCCGACTCCGCGACCGCGCCCGTCATCGCGCCGCGCGGCATCCCCACCGAGGCACCCGCACGCCGCTGGCAGCATGAGGTCGTGACAAAGGTAAAGCCCTCGACCGCAAAGGACGCCTACGTGGTGGACGACATCGCGCTTCCGCTCGACAACCCGTGGAAGCGCGACGTGCGCATCGGCGACATCCAGTTCCTGCCGGACGGCACCGGCGTCGGCGTCACGGTGGACGGCGACGTGTGGCTGATCCGCGGGCTGGAGGAACCCGGCGGCAACGTGCGCTGGCGGCGCTTTGCCTCGGGCCTGCACGAGCCGATGTCGCTCGCGATCCGCGCCGGCGAGATTTTTGTCTTCGACCGCAACGGTATCTGGCGCCTGCGCGACACGAAGAACACCGGCGAGGCCGACGTGCATGAGCTTTTCTCAAACGCCTTCGCGCAGACTGCCGACATGCGCGAATTCCCGAGCAGCGTGCGCCTCGCGCCCGGCGGCGAATTCATCATCGCGAAGGGCGGACAGCAAGCCACCACGCTCGGCAAGCACAACGGCTCCGTGCTCCGCATCTCCGCGGACGGCGCGCGCGCCACCGTGCTCGGCTACGGTTTCCGCCAGCCGAATATCGGCGTGAACATCCGCACCGGCCTCGTCACCGCCGCGGATCAGGAGGGGCAGTATGTGCCCAGCACGCCGCTCTACATTGTGCGCGACGGCGAGTATCACGGCTTTCTCAGCGAGCTTCAGCCGAGGGAAAAATATCCCGCGCCCATCGCCGATCCGCTCACGTGGATTCCGCACGCGGTGAATGCCTCCGCCATTTCGCAAGTGTGGCTCTTCGGCGCGAAGATGGGCGCGCTCAACGATTCGCTCGTCCACATCGGCTTCAACCGGCCAGAGCTTTTCCGCGTGCTGCTCAACAACCACACCGCGAAGCCGCAGGCCGCGATCGTCAGCATCACGAGCGCGTTCGACTTCCCGCCGCTCAACGGCTCCGTGAATCCCGTTGACGGCCAGCTCTACGTCGCGGGTTTCCAGATCGTCGGCTGGGGCACCACCGCCACCCGCATCAGCGGCCTCGGGCGCGTGCGCTCCACCGGCATGCCCTCCACGCTGCCGCGTGAAATCGTGCCGATGGACAAGGGCGTGCTGCTGCGCTTCGACGTGCCGCTCGACGTGAAGAAAGCCGCGGACGCCGCGAGCTATTCGCTGGCGACTTTCCACTACATCCGCACGTTCAAATACGGCTCCGCACTTTACAGGGAGGACGGCAAGACGGGGCAGGACTACCTCGCCGCGAGCAGCGCGTATCTTTCAAAGGACGCGAAGAGTGTCTTCATCGGCGTGCCCGGCATGAAGCCTGTGCAGCAGCTCCGCGTCGGCTGGGCGCTCGAGGTGGAGCGCGACCTCGGGGCGCGCTTCCCGAGTGCCGATGCAGTGCACTCCGATTCGTCTGTCCCAAACGCGCCCGGAGGTCGCATTCCACCCATCAGCTTCGAGGGCAACGCCTACACGACGCCCTACGAGTTGGCGAAGTTCGATCCGCGCGCCGAGGGCTTCGGCGACCTCACCGTGGATCTCACGCCGCGCGCCGCTTCCGCGCAGGACGCCACGCCCGCCACGGCCGAGGAAGGCCGCCGCCTCGCGACGATGTTCGGCTGCGCCGCGTGCCACTCGCAGGAGGGCAAGGACATGGCGCACGTCGGCCCCACGTGGAAGGGCCTCTTCGGCAGCGAGCGTGATTTTTTCACCACGGAGAAAAAGAAAGGCCATGCCGTCGCCGACGCTGCCTACCTCCGCGAATCCATCCTCGATCCATCCGCGAAAATCGTCGCCGGCTACGAGCGCGGCGAATACGCGATGCCGAGCTACGCCGGCGCGCTTACCGTCTCACAGGTCGAGTCGCTCATCCTTTTCATCCAGACGCTGAAGTAGCGCTGAGGCGTGCGTGGCAGCTTCGTGACGGTGAGCCGGAAATGGTTGATCACGTTCACCTCGTTCCCTGACACGACGGCGTGAAAGTTCCTTTGGCGCGGCACTTCAGGACGCCCGTGCGTGCGCGCATCAAAAGGCTGGTGCATCCCGGCGGCACCCGCTAGAGAACACGCACCCAAGCGGGATTACTCGCGACCGGCCCAGCGGCGTAATTCCACTCGGAGTCCACCCCCGTCACCAAACTCTGCCACTGAATCATCCCATGAAAAAGAACGTTGCATCCATCCGCCCGAAGTCCTCCGTCCTGTCCCGCACGCGCAAGATGGCGATGATGGCCTCGGCGCTCATTCCCACGCTCTGGCTCGGCCTGGAGCAGCCGGGACACGCGGCCGGTGTCCTCATTCACGACTATCAGTTCAACGGCGACTTTGCGGACTCCCTCGCCGGGCCGGCGCTCGTGCCGCTGAATGGGACGGGCACGCTCAGCCTGACGAATTATTCCTTTGCAGCCGGCCAGGGCCTGAGCCTTTCCAGCGGCCTGCCGAGCGCGGGCAATTACTCGATCGTGGCGGACTTTTCGTTCGCCTCGACGAGCGGCTACCGGAAGATCGTGGATTTCAAGACGCAGACGTCGGACACGGGCCTCTACAACTTTAACACGACACTGAATTTTTTTAATGTCGTCACTGGACCAGCGGGCGCCTTTGCGGCCAACGTAACGGCCAGCATGGCGCTGACGCGCGACGGGACGACGAACCTAGTGACCGGTTATGTGAATGGCGTGCAGCACATCACGTTCACGGATGGCACTTCGCTCGCGGTATTCACCGGGGCGAACAGCGAAATCCGGTTTTTCATTGACGACAACCCCACCGGTGGAAGTGAGGCATCCGCCGGCGTGGTGGATCGCATCCGAATCTACGACGGTGCCCTCACGGCTGCGCAGGTGAACTCACCCATACCCCCGGCGACGCACTGGCTGGGCAGCACGAATGGCACATGGACCGGAGCCAACTGGGCCAGCGACGCGGCTGGCACGCCCACGACGGCGATCCCGACCAGCACGGATGATGTGACCTTTTCCGCCACGGGCGCGGCGAACCAGGGGAGCACGACGCTGGGGCAGGATTTCACGATCCATAGCCTGACGATCAATGACTCGATGCCGGTGGGGATCGGCAGCGGATTGGGCGGGCCGTTCAAGCTCACGATCTCCGGCAATGCGGGCACGGGCATCACAGTGAACACGGGGGCGAATCTCACCATCAGCTCGAATGTGACGCTCGCGGGTTCGAGCAATACCATCGCGGTGAATGGCTCCGGCGCGGCGGCCATCAGCGGCGTACTCGCCTCCACCAATTTGCTGACGAAGACGGGCACAGGCACGCTGACATTGACCGGCGCAAACACCTTCTCGGGCGGAATGAACCTCCAGCAGGGCATGGTGAGCTTTGCCAATGGTTCGCTCGGCACCACGGGCACGGTGGAGTTCACCGGCAGTGCCACGCTCCAGTGGAACGGCGCGAACACTCAGGACATCTCCAGCCGACTGTATCTTGAGGACGGGGTGAATGCGACCTTCGACACGAATGGGAACAACGTCACCTTGGCCAATGCCTTCCAGCTCGGCGAAAATGAACCCACCGGCACCGCGGCGATCACGAAGACCGGCGATGGCACGCTGGCGATGCTCGCAGTGAACACGTACACCGGCGGGACGTTCATCCACCAAGGCACGCTGAGCTTTGCCAGCGGGGCGCTGGGCACGACGGGCACGGTGGACTTCACGGGAAGCTCCACGCTCCAGTGGAACGGCCACTCGGATGACATTTCGGCGCGGCTGAAAATCGAGGACGGGGTGAACGCGACGTTCGACACGAACGGCAACAACGTCACCTTCGGCAGCGCATTCCAACTCGGCGCGACCGGGAGTGCGGCGGTGACCAAGGACGGCGCGGGCATCCTGACCATCCGCGGCGTGAACACGTACACGGGCACGACGACGGTGAGCGCGGGCATCTTGCGCGCGGGCGTCTCGAACGCGGGTGGCGTGGGCACCACGGGGCCGGGCGCATTTGGCAACAATTCCGCAGTCACGGTGAACAACACGGGCATCCTCCAGCTCGGCGGCAACGACGTGGGCATCGGCTCGCTCGCGGGCGATGCGAATGGCATCGTGGAGAATGGCGAGGGCCGGTTCGCCAAGAGGCAGTCCTCGCAGATCGTCGCGCAATCCGCCCCGGCCACGCTGACCACGGGCGGCAACAACACGGACACGACCTTTGCTGGAACCATCCGCGACGGCGTGGGACAAGAGAACGTGAGGCGGCCTGCTGGCGAGAAGGCCGCAGCTCCGCTCTCCGGCCCGCTGGCGATCTACAAGACCGGCACCGGCACGCAGACGCTGAGCGGGAACAACAGCTACACCGGCGGGACTACGCTCGCGCAGGGCACGCTCGCGGCGGGCAGCATGAAGGCATTCGGCAATGGCAACCTCACAGTGACCGGCGGCACGCTGAAGACCACGGGCGGGCCGCTCGCGGTGGACATCGGCGCGGGCAACATTCTTTTCACCGGTGGCACCTATCAGGCGGGTGTCGGCGGCCTGCTCCCCGCCGTGCAGCACGACCAGCTCGTGACCACCGGCATGGCAAACATCGGCGGCGGCACGCTCGCGCTGGTGCAACTGAACAACTTCCACCTCATAGCCGGGAACAGGATCATACTCCTCGCCGCCGCCGCCGGCGTCGCGGGCGGCTCGGCGAACGGCACCCCGGTGCCCGGCTCGCACGTCACGGGTCTCGCCGCCTTCAGCAACACCCCGCTGCTCGTGCCCGTGGTGAATCTCTACACGACCAGCGTCGTGCTCGAGGCCATGCAGGGATCGTTCGTCCTCAGCGGTCTTACGCCGAACCAGATCGCCGTCGCGCAGGCGCTGAACAGCCTCGCCGCGGTCATCGGCGGCAAGACGGGCGTGATCAAGGAACTCGACTTCCTCGACAACCAATCGCTCGCGAGGCTCCCGGCCTACCTCGACATGATCAGCCCCGAGGAAATCACGCTCATTTTCCAGCTCGCGAAATCGCTCGCGAACGTGCAGAGCGCAAACATCCAGGGCCGCCTCGCGGAGATCCGCGCCGAGCTGGATCAGATCGTCTCTATCAACAGCGTCAACATCTCCATCGGCGGCTCGTGCACGGTGAACCGGCAGGCGCCGCCGCTGAACGACGAGCGCTGGGGCCTGTGGATGATCGGCAGCGGGGAATTCACGCGCGTCGGCAGCACCAGCAACGCCGCGGGCTTCGACCTCGACTCCGGCGGCGTCACCGCGGGCGTGGACTACCGCTTCTCGGAGCACTTCGTCGCGGGCATCAGCTTTGGCTACATGAACACCACCGCCAGCATCGCCAATGGCGGCAAGGTGGACGTGAACGGCGGGCGCGTCGGCGCGTATGCGACCTGGTTTGATCGCGGCTTCTACGTGGACGCATCCGTGAGCGGCGGCCCGAACAGCTACAACACCCGCCGCACCACGCCGAACAACACCACCGCCACGGCCAACCCCGGCGGCACCGAGGTGAACCTCCTCCTCGCCTCCGGCTACGACTGGAAAAAGGGCGCGCTCACCTTCGGCCCCATAGCCAGTTTCCAGTACACGAACGTGCAACTCGACGGCTTCACCGAGACCGGCGGCTTTGCCCCGCTCAGCGTCATCCGCAAGAACGCCGACTCCATGCGCAGCGCCATCGGCGTCCGCGCCAGCTACGACATCAAGGTCCGCCACGCCATCATCCGCCCCGAGGCCCGCGTGTCCTGGCAGCACGAGTTCGGCGACACGAGCTACTCGCTCACGTCCAGCTTCGCCACGCTCGGCGGCAACCCCTTCACCGTCGCCGGCCCCGAGACCGGGCGCGACAGCATGCTCATCCGCGCCGGCGTGAGCGTGCAGTGGAACGACCGCTTCTCCACCTCCGCCTATTACGACGGTGAGCTGCTGCGCAAAAACTACAGCTCAAACAACGTCTCCCTCGGCTTCCGCTGGAAATTCTAGCCATTTCCGGCGGAAACGGGGCGGGATTTCGGGGCAACAATCGTTGGTGCATTGCTGCAAGCACATCGCTTTTCACCGCGCCGCGCCGGAAACGCGCGGGCGTCGGGCGGTGCCGGGGAGTGAGTGGCCGGAAAGGCCTGTTTGGAAGCGGGAGCGACTTTGTGACGAAGAACAAGGGAACCTCCGCGAATCCATCCTTGATCCCTCCGCGAAAATCGTCGCCGGCTGCGAGCGCGGCGAGTCCGCGATGCCGAGCTACGCCGACGCGCTCGCCGCCTCGCAGGTCGAGTCGCTCGTGCTTTTTCATCGAGACGCGGAAGTAGCGCTCGAAGCGAACGCGGCAGCTTTGCGACGGTGAGCCAGTGAGGGTTGAACACGACTATTTGTCTATCGCTCGTTCCCCCGGCCCGTTCCCGTGCGGCACGGTGAAAGCGAATGCCTCGGAGTTACGCCTTGCGGCCGGATTAGACAGGTTTTAAGGACTCTACCAATAACCACCAACAACAGGACGATCATATGGGCGATGAAGTAACCAAGAAAGAACTCCAGGCCGTGCAGGCCAACCTCAATAAACAGATCGGCGACGTTAAAAAACTGATCACGGAGCAGAAGTCGGATTTCAACAAGGATCTGGAGGAAGAAAATAAAACCACCGTTACGGTTCGCACCGATCTTGAGAAGCGAATGGATGGGATCGACAAGCGAATGGATCAGTTTCAGGACGCCATTAACGCGCTCGCCAAAGGGATTGGGGAAGTGGCGTCAAAAATTAAGAAGTGAACGCCACTTCGGCTCGCTGCCGGAGCAGAAACGCAGACGGCGTGCATCGTCCCGGGACGATACACGCCGACTTTCGTTGAACTGGTTTCTTATCTAACGCGGCTGCGGCGTGCTCATCCGCTCGCTGCTGAAGCCCGGCAGCGGCACGGGCTTTCCGATCTTCCACGCCGCGGGCGCACGCTTTTCCATGTCGGCTGGCGACATGGGCATCGGGATTATTGCGTCATGTGAGGCGCAACCTCTTCGCCGCGGCAGGTGCGGGACAAATGGAAAACACCTGCGTGAAATGTGGGACAGGCATCCTGCCTGTCCGGAAGGGCGAACGAATCAGAAGAGTCTTTCAAATCCGGGAACGGCGGCCTTGACCGAGCGCAGATGGACAGGCTGGAAGCCTCTCCCACATTGACCCGCGTGCATTCCGCCACTACACGACTCGCCCCGAAAAACACTCAGCACTCCCGCATCATGGCATTCCTCAACGACAACTACTCCAAGCTCAAGGCCGGCTACCTTTTTCCCGAAATCGCGCGTCGCGTGAAGGTCTTCACCGACGCGAATCCTGATGCCGCGAAGCGCATGATCCGCTGCGGCATCGGCGATGTGACGGAGCCGCTGCCCGAGGCGGTGCGCAGCGCGCTGCACAAGGCGGTGGATGAGATGGGCGTGCGCGAGACGTTCAAGGGCTACGGGCCGGAGCAGGGCTACGAGTGGCTGCGCAAGGCGATCGCGGAAAATGATTACCGCGCGCACGGCATCGAGATCGCGGACGATGAGATCATCGTGAGCGACGGCACGAAGTGCGACACGGGCAACATCCTCGACATCCTCGGCGCGAAGAACGTCATCGCTGTTACCGACCCCGTGTATCCCGTCTATGTGGATACGAACGTGATGGCCGGGAACACGGGCGATGCGGACGCGCGCGGTGCCTACGCGGGCCTCGTGTATCTCGAGGGCAACGAGGCGAACGGCTTCACGCCTGCACCACCGACGCAGCAGGTGGACGTCATTTACCTCTGCTCGCCAAACAACCCGACCGGTGCGGTGATGACACGCCCACAGCTTGAGGCGTGGGTCGCATACGCTCGCGCGAACGGCACGCTCATCCTCTTCGATGCAGCCTATGAGACATACATCAGCGAGCCCGGCGTCCCGCATTCGATCTATGAGATTCCCGGTGCGCGCGAGTGTGCGATCGAGTTCCGCAGCTATTCGAAGAGCGGCGGTTTCACGGGCGTGCGCTGCGGATTTGTGGTCGTGCCGAAGTCGCTCATGGCCACGACTGTATCAGGTGAGACGAAGCCGCTGCACCCGCTGTGGCTGCGTCGTCAGACGACAAAGTTCAACGGCGTCGCCTACATCATCCAGCGCGCAGCCGAGGCGCTTTATTCGAGCGACGGCAAGGCGCAGGTGCGCGCGCTCGTCGAGCACTACATGGGCAATGCGCGCATTCTTCGCGATGCCGCGCAGGCGGCAGGCTGGAAGACTTGGGGCGGCGTGAATGCGCCGTACATCTGGGTGAAGTGCCCCGGCTCGCTCGGCTCGTGGGAGATGTTCGACAAGATGCTCGGCGAGGCGAATGTCGTCATCACACCGGGCGCGGGATTCGGCGCCGCGGGCGAGGGATATTTCCGCATCAGCGCGTTCAATTCGCGCGCGAACGCGGAGGAAGTCGCGCGGCGGATCAAGGCGCTGAAGCTGTAGCATAGCTCTCCAGAGCCGCGCACGCTGATCGCAAGCGGAACGGAGCATCTTTGGAATGGCGCTGCTCTGCGCAGCTCTGGAGAGCTACGCTACGTAGATGCTACGGCAGCGGCTTCCCGCGCGCCGCGGTCAGCAGCGAGTACCACTCGCCGCGTGACAGATCGATGGCGTCGGCGCGCACGGTCTCGCGGATGCGCGCGGGATTCGTGGAGCCGATGATCGGTTGCATCCGTGACGGGTGGCGGAGCAGCCACGCGAGCGCGATGGCTGCGGGCGTGGCATTTTTTTCCGTGGCGATCTTTGCGAGAAGCGCCTGCAGTGATTGCTCGCGCTCGTCGCGCCCGGGGCCGAGCAGCGCGCCTTTTGCGAGCGGGCTCCACGCCATCGGTGTGATGCGCTCGGCGAGGCACTGGTCGAGCGTGCCGTCGTCGAGGCACGACAGCGCGGCGAGGCTCACCTCGACCTGATTTACGAGGAGCGGCATGGGGCAGTGCTTCTGCAGCGTGGCGAGCTGCGATGGGCGAAAATTGCTCACGCCAAACTCGCGCACTTTCCCCTGTGCGCGGAGTTGCGCGAACGCCGCGGCGATGTCGGCGGGATCGCCGAGAAAATCCGGACGGTGGATCATCAGCAGGTCCACGAAGTCCGTGCCGATGCGCTTGAGCGAGCCTTCGACGGACTCGATGATGTACGCGGATGACGAGTCGTAACAGTGCGTGCGGCCATCCCGCGGCGGGCAGATGCCGCACTTCGTCGCGAGGACGATGCGCTCCCTCATGCCCGGCGTGTCGCGCAGCACTTTGCCGAAGATGCGCTCGCACTCGCCGCGGCCGTAGATGTCCGCGTTGTCGAAGAGGGTATAGCCCGCGTCGTATGCCGCGCGCACTGCGGCCATGCCGATGGAGTCATCGAGCTGCGGTCCGCCTTCGCTGCCCGCGAGCCGCCAGCAGCCGTACGCGAGACGGGTGCAGGTGAGGGGACTGGTGCCGAGGGTGAGCGTCTTCATCGAGAGGGGATAGTCGGGCGTGTGAGTGTCTGTGAGCGCCAAAACGAAAGATGACTTTTCCGGCGACGGTGGCCGCGCTTATCCCCTAGGTTCACTGCGGAACAGCCGCGGGAGATCACGCGCCCCGTGGACGACGTAGAGCACATGGATGGCGGCGCCTTCGATGCGGTAGAATACGAGATAGTTCGGAAAATCGTGGACCGGAGCATACGAACATTTTGCAGCAGTGGGTTTCGCGTCGGATAACGGACGCCGCTGACCGGTTGGTGCGCGAGGACCTCGAAGGTTTGCTCCACGCCGTCGAGCACCCTCTCGGCGGCATCGGGATCGGCTTTTGCGATGAAGGAATAGATCGCTGGCAAATCCTGCGCCAGAACCGCGGCGTGGAGTTCGATCTTCACGCGAGCCCGCGGGCTGCCGTGCGTACTTGGCCCTTCCAATCGTCAGGCCACGGCGCGAATGGCCCCGCGACGCGCTGCGCGAGCACCGACTCCAACTCACTCGCCGCGCAGTCGGCTTCCACGAGACTGAGCAGGTATTCCTCTTTCGAGCGCGCTCCCACCGTCTTGATGCGTTCGGCCATCGCCGCATCGAGGGGATCGGGGACGGCGACGGTGACGGTACTCATGGCCGGACATTGCGGTAACGTGCGGGGCACGTCAACGCCATGTGGGCTGACGATGTGCAGCGTTTTAGAACGGCACGTCGTCGGCCTGCACGTCGAGATCAGGATCGGCGGGCGGGCGTGGCGGGCTTGCGGGTGGGCGGCGCTGCGGTGGGGCGCTACTGCGGGCCGGGGCGGATTGCGAGGAACCGCCGCTGTCGCCGCCGCCCTCGCCGCCGCCGCCGCCTTCGCGGCTGCCGAGAAACTCGAAACTCTCGACGACGACGCGCAGCTTGCTCATTTTTTTTCCGGTCGTCTTGTCGTCCCAGGAGTCGAGCTTCAGCCGGCCTTCGATGAAGATCGGTTTTCCCTTCTTGAAATACTCGCCGATGACTTCCGCGGTGCGGCCCCACGCTTCGAGGTCAATGAACGTGACCTCCTCGCGTTTCTCGCCGCCTTCCGGTGTGAACACGCGGTTGATGGCGATGCCGAAGTTTGCGATCGCGGTACCTTTGGGCGTGTACTTGATCTCGGGATCCCTCGTGAGGTTTCCCATGAGCATGACTTTGTTCAGGTTTGGCATGTGCGCGAGGAGCTGGGCGTTTCGGCGTCCGGGGAAAAGGGTGCGGGCGGACTACGCTGCGGCCTTCTGCTTCGCGGCGAGGCGGGCGTACTGCTGGCGGTACACCTCGCCGTCGAGCTTGAAGCGGGCCTTGATGCTGTCGAGTTGCGCGGGTTCGGCGCTGAAGACGAAGTTCACAAAGTAGCCGCTGTCGAGATCGCCTTTGACGTAGGTGAAGTGGCGCTGGTCCATCTTCTGGACGGACTCGACCTTCGCGCCTTCGGTGGCGAAATCTTTTTCGAGGCGCTCGATGATTTTCTGCGCGCTGTCTTCCTTGCCTTTGACGTTGAGAACGAGGAGTCCCTCGTAACGGTGTTTCATAGTGGTGATGTGGGTGTGTGGTTGTTGAATTTGTTCATTGCGGAGGGCAGGTCATTTTCCTGCGCAAACCGGACGGCCTCGACGGCGCGGTCGAGAGATTGCTCGACGAGCGCCCGCTCGTCCACGGCAAATCTGCCGAGGACATGGCCGACAGCGGCACCGGGCTCCGAGGAGCCGATGCCGACGCGCAGCCGCGGGACATCCTGCGTGCCGAGATGATCGAGGATGCTGCGGAGGCCGTTGTGGCCGCCGTGGCTGCCCCGCTCGCGGATCCGCAGGCGGCCCAGCGGGAGCGCCATGTCGTCGAGCACGACGAGTACGCGGGCGGGCTCGATTTGGTAAAATCGAACAAGTGCGCTCACGCTTTCGCCGCTGAGGTTCATGTAGGTCTGCGGTTTCAGGAGCCAGACGCGGCCATTGCTGGCGGCGTCGGCCTGCCATTTTTTGTCAGCCCGGAATGTGGCGCCCATCGTGGCGGCGAGACGGTCGAGGACCGCGAAGCCGACGTTGTGACGGGTGCCCGAATACTCCCGGCCAGGATTTCCCAGGCCGACGAGCAGTCGGAATGTGGATCCTTCGGGAGCCATTCATCCGGGCCGGAATAATTACTTCTTCGCGGCGGGTTTTGCGTCCTTGCCCTTGTCGCCAGCGGCGGCTTCTGCGCCGGCCTCGGGCTTCTTTTCCTTGATGACTTCGGGTTCCTTCGCGGCTGCGCTCTCGGCGGCTGGGGCGACGACTTCCTCGACGGTCGGAGCGGTGACGTGCAGGATGCTGATATCCGGATTTCCCATCGCAGTGACGCCGGCGGGAAGGGCGAGATCCTTGATGTGGATGGCCGCGCCGATTTCGAGAAGGGTGACATCAATGATGATGGATTCGGGAAGATCCTTGGGCAAGCACTCGACCTCGATGGAGCGCAGGAGCTGCTCGAGAATGCCGCCGTTGTTCTTCACGCCGGCCGCCTCACCGAAGCAGACGACGGGGACGGTGGTGTGCATCTTTTCATCGGCGCGCAGCGCGTGGAAATCCACGTGCATGATGTGGCGCTTCAGCGCGTGATGCTGCACGTCCTGGATGAGTGCGAGAGTCTTTTCGCCGCCGGTGATTTCGAGGTCCACGAGGACGTGCTCGCCGGTGGTCTTGCCGAGCGCGGCTTTGAGTTCCTTTGCGTCGAGCTGGAGGTTCTGCGGCTTGCCCATGTGGCGTCCGTAGATGACGGCCGGGACGAGTCCCGCTTTGCGCGCCTTTTTTGCTTCGACGGTGCCAGCGCCCGTGCGGG
>JANXZI010000550.1 GCA_025355595.1 Spartobacteria bacterium | reverse complement strand
GAACTCGCAAATACCATTCAGAACGGCATCCTCGGCGCGAACCCGGGCGGCGCATCCAGTGTCACACCGCTGCCGAAGGCGCAGTCGCTGCTGGTCACGGAGAATACGAACATCATCCGCACGCTCATCCGCATTGTACGGGCGATTGATGTCGAGCCGGCGGAGGTCATCAGCGAATTCATCAGCCTCGAACATGCGCAGGCCGAGGAGATCGCCGGCTACCTCGAGAAGCTTTTCGAGAAGCAGCCGACGCAGCAGGCCGCGGTGATGCCCGGAGTGCCCGCGCAGCCGAGGGTCGCACGCGCGGACGGCGGCGCGCCACTTCCACCCGGAGTTCCCGGCGGCGATGGCAATCTTTCCATCCGCATCAACGGTGGGGTGACCGGAACCGGGCCGACCGAGGATAACTTCGTCGTCGGAAAAGTCCGCATCACCGCGGACAAGCGCACGAACCGCCTGCACGTCGTCTCGCGACCGGTGAACATGCGACTCATCCGCGCGCTCGTCCGGGAATACGACTCGCAGGTTCCCCTCGCGCCGCCCGCCGTGCGGCCGCTTCGCTTCCGCCCCGTCGAAGAGGTCATGGATGCCGTGGTCGCCGCCGTGAAAGATCCCGGCGAGAAAGATTCCGCCGGCGGCACCTCTGCGCCCGCGGCCGGCGCACGCCCGGCGAACCAGCAGGCGAACAACACCAACGCGCGGACCGCCGGGCAAAACACGACCAGCAACAATTCCAATAACAGCGGCCTCGCAGGCGGTGGGTCCAGTTCCACGATCGGCGGCGAAACGCTGTCGACGGCCGAGCACGACACGCAGCCCGTCACGCAGCAGGTCGGCAAAAGCACGATCATCGCCGACAAGCGCGCCAACAGCATGATTGTCATCGGCCCGAAGGACACGACGGAGAAAATTTTTGCCCTCCTTGACAAGCTCGACGTCCCGCAGGCTCAGGTGATGATCCAGACCATCATCGGCGAGCTGCGCCTCACGAAGAGCGAGCAGTTTGGCATCGAATACATCCTGCGCAACGGCGGCATCCTCGCGAATGCAACCGGCACCACGACGGGGACCACCGGCACTACCGGCACTACCGGCACCACCGGCACGACAACCACCAGCACCGCACCGGTGGGGTTCACGGACTCGGGCCAGTCCGTGCTGAATTTGAACAATCTGCTGAACGGCAAAAACATCAGCCGTGCGCTCGCCGGCGGAGCGGGCGGAGTCGCGGGCTTCATCGCCACGGGCAACGCCTTCGACATCGCGCTCAAGGCCCTCGAGACCAACGACCGCTTCCGCGTCCTCACGAACCCGCGCATTTTCACCAGCAACAACAAGAAGGCGCTCATCACCTCCGGCGAGGAAGTGCCGGTGCCCACGAACATCCAGAGCCAGTTCAATGGCACCAATACGACAGGCAACAACAACGTTTCCGCGAACACCGCGGTGCAGTTCAAGCCCATCGAACTCCGGCTCGAAGTGCTGCCGCTTATCAACAGCGACAAGGATGTGACCCTCGAGATCGTGCAGAACATCTCCGAGCGCGCCGGCACCACGCGCATTGACAACAACGACATCCCGAACATCTCGCACCGCGCGCTGAAGACCACCGTGACCGTGCCAAACAACGGCACGCTCATCCTCGGCGGCCTCATCAAGGAGAGCCTCGATGTCAACAAGAGCGGCCTGAACAAGCTGGTGAACATCCCGCTCATCGGCCCCCTCTTCGGCAAGCACAGCAAGGATAAGATCCGCAACGAACTGATCATCATCATGCGCCCCGTCGTCACGCTGGCCGCGGGCGAAACCGCCCAGTTGCGGGAGCGGACCTTCGATGCGTTCAATGTCCCACCGGATCTGGAAGCCGCGATCATGCCCGCAAACCTCCGCGAGCGCGTGAAGCCGGTGACCAAGGTTCCGCTCCGCGGTTCCTCCCCCACGCTCCGCGCCGAGCCGGTCAACAGCGTCCGCAAACGATGAGCCAGCTCCGCGCCCTCCTCGACGCCCTGCTCGCCAGCGGCGTCAGCGAGACCGACGCCGCCGAACTCCTCGCCATCAAGCCACCTTCGGGCGGCACCTGGACCGTCGAGGTGCTGAACTCCGGCAAGGCCGACGAGACACGCTTCACCGCCGAGCTTGGGAAGATTTTTCGCACGCCCGTCGCGCCGATTGACGCCGCAAAAATCGAGCGCCCCCTGCTCCAGCTTTTGCCCGGCCGCTTTGTCTTCAAGCACCACATCCTCCCCGTCTCCGCGCCGGACGAAAACACGATCATCCTCGCGACCTACGACGTGCTGAACCAGACCGCGCGCCGCCTCGCGCAGCAGCAGCTCATCGGGAAAAAGGTGCAGTGGCAGCTCACCCCGCGCAGCCAGCTCCTCCGCGCGCTGCGCATGGCGTACGGCGTCGGCGCGGATGTCTTCGAGGAAATCCTCAAGAACAACCGCGCCTTCGAGACGCTCGAACAGGACAGCGCGCTCGACATCACGAACGACGATCCCGAGGCGAGCGTCGTGAAATTCGTGAACCAGATCATCCGCGAGGCGCTCACCGAACGCGCGACGGACATCCACGTCGAGCCGCTCGAAAACGACCTCCGCATCCGCTACCGCGTGGACGGCATCCTCCACGAGATCGCCGTCCCACCGCAGCTCCGCGTGCTCCAGAGCGCCATCATCTCGCGCTTGAAAGTGATGGCCCACATGGATATCGCCGAGCGCCGCCTGCCGCAGGATGGCCGCATCAATCTCACCACCGTCGCCGGCGCGATCGACGTGCGCGTCTCGACGATCCCCACCGTGAACGGCGAGAGCATCTCGCTGCGTCTGCTCTCGCGCACGGAAACGCTCACCTTCGGTCTCGATCGCCTCGACATGGGCGCGCGGCAGATGGCGGAGATGAAAAAAATGATCACGCTGCCGAACGGGATCATCCTCGTTACTGGCCCGACTGGCTCGGGAAAAAGCACGACGCTCTACTCGTTCCTCTCCTCGATCAACCAGCCCTCGCGCCGCATCATCACCGTCGAGGAGCCGGTCGAATATCGCCTGCCGGGCATTTCGCAGATCGATGTGAAATCCGAGATCGGCCTCACTTTCGCGAACGGCCTGCGCGCG
>JANXZI010000547.1 GCA_025355595.1 Spartobacteria bacterium | reverse complement strand
GCGCCCATCGGGCACGGAGCCGAAGATCAAGTTCTACATGTTTGTCCGCCGCGATCCGAAGGGCGCGCGTTTTTCCGCAAAGGAACTCGCCTCGACCAAGACCGCAGCACGCGCGTCGCTGGATGCGCTGTGGCAGTGGATCCAGGGCGACGTGAAGCAGCGCCTTTGAAAACTCCCCGCTTGGCGCGAGAGTCGCTTATGGAGTTTCACAACCATGGGACGCGAAATCCAACTCGACGGCGCAGAAACGTCGATCATCAAGGCCCTCGTCAGCGCGGGCAATGAGATCGACGGGGGAAAGCTGATCACGCTTTGCGAGGATTTGGAGATCGCCGAGCTGATTGATACTCTCCGCGGGCTCATCCAGATGGGATATGTGGATGCCGACTCAAATGCATTTTACGACGCGGAGGAAATGGAGGACATCGCCTTCCGGGTGAACTCCGGCTACTCGAAGGCGCTCAAGGACGCCCTCGACGAGAAGCCCGAGAAGAAGAGCAAGCGCGTGCGCCGCGAGTAGCGGCGGGTTTGCATTCCGGCGAGAATCGAACTTGGCACCGGGAGCCGTTGCAGGGCATCTCCGTGCGGTGACGAATCAAACAGTGCCCGGCAAACCATCGCAATTTTCTCGCGTGTGGCCGTGGCTCGCGGCGGTGCTCAGTGGAGTGCTGCTCGTGCTGAGCTTTCCGCCGGCGGATGTCGGCGGGCTGGCCTTTGTCGCGCTCATTCCGCTGCTCATGGCGGTGTGGATTCCGCAGGGCGGAAAGAGGCGCTGGCTCCGCTGTCTCGTGCTCGGATACGTCACCGGCCTGGTATTTTTCACCGGGACGTTTTGGTGGCTTTCGGAACTCGCGCCGCTCTTTCACTCGCGCGGGCTGAACAGCCTGCCGCTGCTGCTGGCTTCCGAACTTTCGCTTTCCCCCGCGGTGTGGGCGCTGCTCGCCGGGTGGATCGCAGGCCCGCATTTCCGCCCGCTGCCGCCGCCGGATCCGCTGGCGCCATTCGAGCGCCCGCTACTTTTGCAATCGGGACGAAATCTCGGCATCGCGATCTTCTGCGCCGCGGCGTGGGTTGCGCTCGAGTGGGTGCGCGGGTGGCTCATCTTTTCGGGATTCGGCTGGAATGCGCTCGGCGTGGCGATGCACCGCGACCTTCCGCTCATCCAGATCGCGGAATTCACCGGCGTGGGCGGCCTCAGTTTCCTGCTCGTGATGTGTAATGCGATCCTGCTCATCACGGTGCTGCGCGTGCGCGCGGAAATCGGGCGCATCCGGCTGCGTCCGCATTTTGACTTTGCGATCACCGCGGGGCTGGTCGTGCTCGCCTTTGGCTTCGGCACGCGCGTGCTCATCCGCGCGCAGCAGTCGCCCGCGCCGGCGGTGACGCTGAGTGTCGCCGCATTGCAGCCGAACATTTCGCAGCACGACAAAATGAACATCGAGAAATGGGAGGAGATTTTTGAGCGGATGGAATTCCTGAGCGATCTCGCGGCCGCAGCTTCGCCGGATCTGCTGCTGTGGCCCGAGGCTTCCGTGCCCGGCGGGATGCTCGCGGATGTGGACACGCTGGAGTTCATGCGCGAGCGCGCGGCGCTGGTTCCGGCGCTGATGGTGGGCACTGACGATCAGAATCGCGACGGGGTACTTGGCGAGGATCACAACAGCGCGGCTTTCATCCAGCGCGGGGAAAAAACCATTCAGTTTTACGACAAGCGGCAGCTCGTGCCCTTTGGCGAATACCTGCCCCTCCGCCCGCTGCTCGGCGGCATCTTCGGCAATTTGGTGCCGGAAGATTTCAAGCCGGGCAAGGCGCCGGGTGTTTTCTCCCTCGCGAAGCCAGCGCTGAAACTCGCGCCGCTGATTTGCTTTGAGGACACGCGCGGCGACATCACCCGCGCGCAGGTGAAGCTGGGCGCGCATCTTCTCGTGAATCTCACGAATGACGGATGGTTCGGGCGCACCGGCGAACTCGATCAGCACATGAACGACGCGATTTTCCGCTGCATCGAAAACCGCCGCCCGATGGTGCGGTGCACGAACAACGGCATCACCGCATCGGTGGACAGCTACGGTCGCGTGGACCGCTGGCTGTCGCCGTTCACCGAGGGCTGGAAAATGCAGCCGGTGAGTGTGCCGGTGGAACTGCGCGAGACTTTCTACACGCGGCACGGCGAAGTTTTTTCCGTCGCGTGCGCGGTGTTCGCGCTGCTTGTCATCGCGATGAAAGTGGCATCGCGTCGTCGCAAATTGTCCCCCTGATATTTTGTGCGCCCCGATGCGCTGGCGCGTAGCGCCAAAACAACAATAGCCGCGGGTGACGAGTCTTCGAGGAACCCACGGATCATCACCAACGCGAATGCGCTGCGTAGCTGCGCAACAAAGGTGCGACTCCCGGCTGGGTGGTGCCGCTACGCGGCTCATCGCGTCATGGTCGTGATCCGTGGGCTCCTCGTTCCGCGTCACCCACGGCTATTGTTGTTATGGACGCTCCGCGTCCTTCAGCGAGGTTGTCTGTGCGCGATTACTTACCCGCCGCCCTTGAGAAACTCCACCTTCGCGCTCAGTTCGGGCGTGAGGAAGCGATCCGGCTTTTCGATTTTCACCTTCACCTGCAGCGTGCCCTTTTGCCGGCTGGCCTCGGGTGCGATCTCGGCGACGACGCCGGTGTAGATTTTTTCCGGCCACGCCTCGGGGCTGATGCGGCAGCGCTGGTTCATCGCGACTTTCGGCAGGTCGGCTTCGCTGACGTCCACCTCGACCTGGAGATCGTTCGGGTCGGCGAGTGAGAGGAGCGCGCTGCTCGGGCCGTGCGTGCCGGTGCCGCCGAAGGTCTGCGGGGTGACGAGTTCGCCGGGGTGCGAAAGTTTTTCGAGCACGACGCCGTCAATCGGCGAACGGATCACCGTCCAGTCGAGCCACACCTGCGCCATCGCGCGCGTGCCTTCGAGCTGCTGCACCTGCGCCTGCGTGGATTCGACCGCGAGCCGTGCCTCGTCCTCGCGCTCGGCGGTTTCGTTCTGCGTGGCGCGCAGTCTTTTCACGCGCTGAAAATTCAGCTTTGCGCGCTCCACCGCGACGCGTGCGACGGCGAGCTGGCCCTCCATTTCCGCGATGCGCGCCTTCTGCTCGGAGTCGTCGAGCCGCACGACGATTTCGCCCTTCTTCACGAGGTCGCCCTTCTTCACGCCGATCCATTTCACCTCGTTCATCGTGCGCGGGCTGAGTTCGATGCGCTCGCGATTGATGATGTACCCGCTCACCGTGAGCAGCGCGTCGCCCGCCTTCGCGGGCTTTTCGCCGGCGGGCGCGAGGCCGGCGGGCGGCGCGGAATTCCTGTCCGGTGGTGCGGCCTTGCCGGTGGCGATGCGGGTGTCCTTGGCCCACGGCTTGGCGATCCAGAGCGCGATGGCCGTGACGGCGATCACGCCGAGGAGGATGTACCAAGATGCGCCCTGCGAGCGCCGCCTCCGGCTTTCAGGAATCTGAATGGTCTGCAATTTTGCCGCGTCCATGTTGCGCGAGTGTAGCGGGGATCAGACGGCCTTCAACGCCTCGATCACCGGCAGCCGCGAGGCGCGCAGCGCGGGCAGCAGCGCGCCGAGCAGGCCCACGAGCGCAGCAAAGACGAGCCCCTTCGCGACGATCGGCACGGTGACGGTCAGCTCGAAAACCGTCTCGCTGAACGTCTGGAAATTCATCGTGCCGGTCTTGTAACCGTTCACCGCGAGCGACACCGCGCCGCCGATGATTCCGCCGATGAAGGCGAGGCACGTCCCTTCGAGAAGGATCGCTGCGACCACGGAGCGCCTGCGGAAACCAAGCACGCGCAGCGTCCCGATTTCGCGCGTCCGCGCGCCGACGCTCGCGTACATCGTGTTCATCGCGGCGAGCACGGCGCCGATGGACATCACGGTGGCGATCACATTTCCCCCGAAGCGGATCGGCCCGGCGGTCTTCGTCTGCTCGGCATAGTATTCCGTCTCCGGGACGACGCGCATCGTGAGCCGGTGGTCGCCTTCGAGCCGCTTCCTCAGCCGCGCGCCGGCCTCCGCATTCACCGGGCGGATGAGCACGCTGGCGAAGTTTGCGCGGTTGAAAATGGCGCGCGCCTCGTCCGCATCCATCCACGCCTCCGAGTCGAACGCACTGCCGCCCGCATCGAAATGGCCGGTGATGGTGAGCGTGCGCGAACCGAGCTTGATCTCGTCCCCGACATTCACGCCACTGAAGCGCCGCGCGAGCCGCCCGCTCGTGACGGCCTCGCGCTTTCCGGGGACGAACCAGCGTCCCGATACCAGCCTCACCTGCGGCCGCA
>JANXZI010000228.1 GCA_025355595.1 Spartobacteria bacterium | reverse complement strand
GCAAAATCGTAGCCGGGAAATTTTGCGCAGTGCTCCACCATGATGCGGTCGCGCGTGACCTTCGCGATGATGCTCGCCGCCGCGATGCTGAAGCTCAGCGCATCGCCGCCCACAAGCGCAGTCTGCCCGACGGGAAATGGCCGCACGGGCAGGCCATCAATGAGCACATGCTGCGGTTGCGGATCGAGTTTTGCGACGGCGCGTCGCATGGCCTCGTGCGTCGCACGCAGGATGTTCAGCCTATCGATCTCGTCGTGCTCCACACTCGCGAAGGCCCAGCGGATTTCTGCGTTCGCGGTGATCTCTGCGTAGATCCCTTCCCGTGTCTTCTCGCAAAGCAGCTTCGAATCGTTCAGCTTCTTGTGCCGGAATTTCATCGGCAAAATCACCGCCGCCGCGACGACCGGCCCCGCAAGTGGGCCCCGTCCTGCCTCGTCCACGCCGGCCACAAAAAGCAAACCTCGCGCACGAAGAAGCTCCTCATGCGCGAGGTTGCAAGCCATGGGAATGGCAAATTGTTCCGTTGAGCGGACGCGTCGCTTTCGCGAACGCCTTCCGGATTACGCTGCGGCCGCTGCGGCCACGGGCTTCTCTCGCTCCTTGTCCTTCACCGCCAAAGCGGCCTTGCCACTGCGGTGGCGGAGGTAGTTCAGCTTCGCGCGCCGGACACTGCCCGCGTTATCAACGGTGATTTTCGAGATGCGCGGTGAATGCAGCGGGAACACGCGCTCGACACCCTCGCCGTAGCTGATGCGGCGGACGGTGAACGCCGCGTTGATATCCGTGCCGCGACGCCCGATGACGATGCCGGTGAACTTCTGGATGCGCTCTTTCTCGCCTTCCTTGACGATGGTGTGGACGCAGATGGTGTCGCCGACGTTGAAGCCGTTGCGGTCCGACTTGAGCTGCGATTTGTTGATTTTCTCGATGATGTTCGACATAAGCCGGTATGGGTTGAAAAAGGGGGCGGCGTATTTAACCGATTTGCCCCGACACGCAACCGAAATCTCCGCCCACCTCCCGACATGGACGAAATCATAGACCTGCACAGCGACCAATACTTCATGGGCGAGGCCCTGCGGCAGGCCCGCCGCGCGTGGGAACAGGACGAGGTGCCGGTCGGCGCGGTCATCGTCCACCACGGGCGCATCATTGCCCGCGCGTGCAACCAGGTGGAGACGCTGAAGGACGCGACGGCGCACGCGGAGATGCTCGCGATCACGCAGGCGGAAAGTGTCATCGGCGACTGGCGTCTGAACGAATGCGATCTCTACGCGACGAAGGAGCCGTGCCCGATGTGCGCGGGCGCGCTCGTGCATGTGCGGATGCGGCGCGTCATTTTCGGCTGCCCTTCCGTGAAAGATGGCGGCGCGGGCGGCGTGGTGGATCTGCTGCGGCACCCGAAGCTGAACCACCAGTGCGAAGTCACGCCCGGCATCCGCGAGGCGGAATGCGCGGAGATGCTGCGGGCATTTTTCCGCGAGCGTCGCGCGGAGCAGCCGTGACGCCGCGGCGGACTACAGCCGCACGGTGCCGTGCTGTTCGCCTTCGCGGGGAGTCGGCGTGGTGCCGGTCAAGTAGGCCTTCGCCGCGTCCCACAAATATTGGCAGCGGTTGGCCCCGGTGCTGTCCCAGAATTCGCCCTTCTCGGGACTGACGCCGATGAGCTGGATGTTGGGGTCATCCTTGCCACCGGGGAACCACACCCGGAACGGCTCCTGCCAGAGCTGCGCAATCATCCCCCGATCCGCGAGCAGCCAAGCCCGACCGGTGAGGGAAAGGAACGCACTGTCGCCATCCTGGGCGAGGACGAGGACGTGGAAGTCCTTTGCGATTTCGTGGACTTTCGCCGTATCCGCACCGGTGAAAAACCACAGCCGCCCGTCGTCCTCCACCTTGACGATGGCCATGGGACGGGAGTGAAAATCCTGCGCCCCCACATGGGTGACGAGCATGGCAGTGTGAAATTTCTTCAGCAGGGAAATGAAATGCTCCGCCTGTTCGGCCGATGAAGGTGTCTCGCTCATACCGATGTATCGGCGGCCACCTCCCTGCCGGTCGTTTCCAAATTGCCCGCCGGCCGCAACCGGGGCGCAGAGGCGCTACACGATGAGCATGCAGTCGCCGTAACAGTAGAAACGGTAGCGCTCGCGGATGGCCTCGGCGTAGGCGTGCAGCACGAATTCACGCCCGGCGAAGGCGCTCACGAGCATGAGCAGCGTGCTCAGTGGCAGGTGGAAATTGGTAAGCAGCGCGCCCACGACCTTCGGCTCGTACGGTGGGTGGATGAAAATTTCCGTGCTGCTGCGAGTCGCGCGCAGCGGGCGGCCGATCGTTTCCAGCACGCGCGCGCTCGTGGTGCCGACAGCCACGATGCGCTGCGCCGCATTGCACGCGGCGGCGGTGGTTTCATTCATCGAGAAACGCTCAGAGTGCATGCGGTGCTCCGCAAGATCGTCCACGAGCACCGAGCGGAATGTTCCCACTCCCACGTGCAGCGTGACGAACGCGTGCGGGATTTGTGCGAGCAGTTCAGGCGTGAAGTGCAGCCCCGCGGTAGGCGCGGCAACGGCCCCGGATTCGCGGGCGAAGACGGTCTGGTAGCGCACGTTGTCCTCGGGCTCGGGCTTGCGCTCGAAGTACGGCGGCAGCGGGATTTCGCCGTGCGTGTCGAGGTCCACGGCTCCGAGGAATTCGATGATGCGCTCGCCCTGCGGTTCGATGCCGCGCACGACGCCCGCCACGCCGCCGACATGCACGAGCGCGCCGAGGCGCATCTTGCGTCCGGGCTTCACGAGGCATTTCCAGACGCTCCTGCCCGCCCCGGCATGAAGAGGGCTCTCGCGCAAAGGCGCAGAGACGCAAAGAAGATCCGCGTTTCCCTCCTCTTGGCGTCTTTGCGCCTTTGCGCGATCCTCCTGCTGATCGCCATCCGGATTCAGCCGTTCGAGAAAGAGCAGCTCGATCTTCCCGTCATCGGAAAAGGCCCGCGCCGGGATCACGCGCGTGTCGTTCAGCACGACGAGATCGCCGCTTTGCAAAAAGGTCGCGAAGTCCGCAAACATCCGGTGCTCGATGCGCTGTTCGGCGCGGTGCAGCACCATCATGCGCGCACCGTCGCGTCGCTCGGTCGGGTGGCGGGCGATGAGGCCCTCGAGCAGCGTGTAATCGTAATCGGCGGTGCGGAGGCTCACAGGGCCGCGAAGGTTCCGCTTCGCGCGCGTGGCGTCCATGCTTTTACGGCGAAGCGCGAAGTTCACGATAGGAGTTGTGATGCGCGGCTGGTCAAAAATGATGGCTGGTCAAAAATGATTCTGGCTGGCTGCTTGACTCAAGCTACCCCACGGGTTGTGGTTTTTGGACGTAGAGCGCTTTGATGGCGGGCGGGCGGCGGGTGACGGCCTGCTGCATGAGGC
>JANXZI010000410.1 GCA_025355595.1 Spartobacteria bacterium | reverse complement strand
TCGGCGGCAAACGGCCCGGCTGGGGCTTCACGGAGTCGCCACTCGTGGATGGCAAGCTCGTGCTGGCCACGCCCGGCGGCGAGAAAGGCACGATGGCCGCCTTTGACAAGATGACCGGCGCAGTCGTGTGGCAGAGCGCGGACATCACCGAGGGCGCGCAATATTCCTCCATCGTCCCCGCGACGATCGGCGGAAAAAAGCAATACGTGCAGCTCGTCATGCAGACGCTGTTCGGCGTGGACGCGGCGACGGGTAAGCTCGTCTGGCGCACGCCGTGGAGTGGCAAGACGGCCGTCATCCCCACGCCTATCGTGAAGGGCGACGAGGTCTTCGTGAGCAGCGGCTACGGCGTCGGCTGCATGAAGGTCGCCGTGAAAGGCAGCGAGGCCACGAATGTCTTCCTGAACAAGGATCTCGAGAACCACCACGGCGGAGTCATCCGCGTCGGCGATTACCTGTACGGCAACAGCAAGGACGGGTGGACGTGCATGAACTTCGCGGACGGCACCGTGAAGTGGAAGGAGAAGGCCGCCCTCGGAAAAGGTGCCGTCGCGTGTGCCGACGGAATGCTCTACTGCCTCGAGGAAAAGACCGGCAACGTCGTGCTCGCCGAGGCGTCGCCGAGTGGCTGGAGCGAGAAGGGGCGCTTCAAGCTGGAGCCGCAAGCCACCATCCGCAATCCGAAGGGTGCTATCTGGACGCACCCGGTCGTCGCGAATGGCAAGCTGTATCTGCGCGATCAGAACTATGTGTATTGCTACGATGTGAAGCAGTAGCCCGCACGGCCTTCCTCTTTTTCCTCATCTTATTCTTATTCTTATTCTGAGTCCCCGGCAGCCGCCGCAGCCACAGCGGAGGAATAAAAATAGGATTAAGAATAAGAATAAGAGAAGACCGACCACTTACCCTAAATCCCAACATTAGATAACAAACAACCAACCCATGAAACTCCTCACCACCATCCTAACCGCTGCCACACTTACCTCGCTCACCTTCGCCGCCGATGCGCCGCTCGCCGTCGGAGCCGCCGCACCGGAAATCACCGCGAAGGATCAGGACGGCAAGGCCGTCAGCTTCAAGGACACGTATGCAAAGGGCGTGACGCTCGTCTATTTCTACCCAAAGGCCGACACGAAAGGCTGCACGGCACAGGGCTGCAGCCTGCGCGACAACTGGAAGGAACTCACCGCAAAGGGCGTGCAGGTGCTCGGCGTGAGCGGCGACAAGGCCGAGGCGCAAAAGGCATTCCGCGACAAGTTCACGTTCCCCTTCCCGCTCATCGCCGACGATGACGGCAAGGTTGCCGCGGCGTTCGGCGTGCCCCTGAACAAGCCGGGCGTCTCCGGCATCTACAAGCGCACGTCGTTCCTCGTGAAAGGCGGCAAGATCGTCTGGAACATGACCGACAAGACGACGACGGAAACCCACGCCGCCGACGTGCTGAAGGTCGTCGAGGGACTGAAATAACAAGGCGAGGCACGCACTTTGCGCTTAGGTGACGGGGCGGCGTTCCCATCGCCCGCCGCGCGGCGGCAGAGTGGTGCGCCTCCGGCGCAAGCCACGACGGCGAGAGGCATGTCGCCGCCCCCAGTGTGCCGCTCCGCTGCGCGAGCGGACGGAACAAGGCTTGCCTAGCCTTCCGGCCTCGGTGACCTCACCAACGCCGCGAGATCCTTCGGCAGCGGCGACTCGAAGCGCATCGCCTCGCGCGTGACTGGGTGCGAAAATTTTAACATGCACGAGTGCAGCCCGAGACGGCCGGCGGGATCGCTCTTCGCGCCGTATTTCTCGTCGCCGACGATCGGGCAGCCCGCGTCGGAGAGATGCACGCGGATCTGATGCCGGCGTCCCGTTTCGAGCGTCAGCTCGACTAATGAGCGCCACACGCTCTTCGCTAATACACGAAAATGTGTCACCGCATGCCGCGTCAGATCGCTGCGTGGCGCGCTGCGCACTTTGTAGGGATTCGTCTCATCGAGGTCCGACTCGAAGGTCCCCTGCTCCGCCGACAGCTTGCCCTCCACGACCGCCTCGTAGCGCTTCTCGAAGGTGTCCCATGACCCTTGCAGGGTCTCCTTCACCAGCGGCGTCTTCGCAAAGACCATCAGCCCCGAGGTCTCGCGATCGAGACGATGGACAATCCACACGCGCTCCTTCGCGCGCGGGTTGCCGTGGCGCAGGTAGTCGGTGAGTTGAAAGTACGCCGTCTTCTCCGGCTCCGCCTCGCTCGCGATGCTCAGCAGGCCCGAGGGCTTATCGATCACGATCAGATGCGCGTCCTCGAAGAACACCTTCATCCCGCCGCCGAGCTTCGTCTTCGGCACCGCGAACCGATCCGTGCGCACCGCCACCACGTCGCCGCGTTTCAGCGGATGGTCGAACTGCGCCACCGGCCGCCCGTTCACCGTGACCGCCTGGAATTTCAGCCACGTGCGGATCTGCTTTTTCTTCTCCTCCGGCCATGTGGAAAAAAGGTACGCAAGGAGCGGCGCAGGCTCCTGCACGGTGCTGGGTTTCGGCATGGCGCAATGTCAACGCTCAGTGCGCGAATGTCGATCTTCCTGCGCTCGCCCTTCCAAACGCACCGATCCCGGCTAGGCTCCGGGCTCCAAACCGATGAAAGCCCTTTCCTGCAAATTCCAAACCAGCGCGCCGAGTCTGGAATCGTGTCCGGTGTCGGACTGGCCGGAGTTTGCCTTCATCGGGAGATCGAATGTCGGGAAGTCCTCGCTGCTGAATGTGCTAGCAGGGACCAAGGAGCTGGCAAAGGTCTCGGCGACGCCGGGGCATACAAAGCTGATCAATTTTTTCTCGATGGGCGATGCATGGAGTCTCGTGGACCTGCCGGGCTACGGCTATGCGAAGGGGGCGCGCTCGGAGGCGGACAATTTCCAGCGGATGATCGCGGGCTACCTCACGGGGCGGAAAAATCTGGCGCGGGTCTTTGTGCTGATTGATTCACGGCACTCACCGCAGGCGATTGATTTGGAATTTGTGCAGTGGCTGCTGGAGGAGTCCGTGCCGTTCGCGCTCGTCTTCAGCAAGACGGACCTGGTGAAGGCGGGGCTGCTGGGGAAAAACATCGAGCTCTTCCAGTCAAAGATCGCGGCGTGGTGCGGGGAGTTGCCGCGGGTTTTCACCACGTCGGCGAAGACGGGGAACGGGCGGCGGGAACTGCTCGACGCCATCGCGGAGACACTCCGGGGATTGAGTCCGGTCTCCGAGTGACGCGTCACGGTGGGGGATGGGTTTGGCGTGGGCGCGCAGGATGTGACTGGTGACTGGTGACTAGTGACTGGTAACCGGTATCCAAGGGTGATCGCGCTGTAAAAAACCGGA
>JANXZI010000352.1 GCA_025355595.1 Spartobacteria bacterium | reverse complement strand
CGTGGCCGGGCCACGAGACGATCGCCGGCACGCGCGTGCCACCTTCGTCGAGGTCGCCCTTCTGCCCGCGCCACGGTGCGTTGCTCGCGGTGAGCTTGCCGGTCGGGCAGTTGTCGTCGGGGTAATGCAGGTCATTGTTTTCGGCGGTGCTGCCGCCGTTGTCGCTCGTGAAGACGACGAGCGTGTTTTCCCGCACGCCCTTCTTTTCCAGCGCGGCGAGGATGCGGCCCGTTGCATCGTCGAGGTGCGTCACACACGCGGCGTAGTGTCGCGCGACATCGCCTTTGATCCCCGCAGGCACGCGCGCCAGCCACTCGGCAGGTTCCTTGATCGGCAGATGCACCGCGGTGAATGGCACGTAGAGAAAAAACGGGGCGGTACCGCGGGAGTCGATCCACTTCACCGCCTCGCTCGCGATGAGGTCGGTGACGTGCCCCTGTTCCTCGACGAATTTTTCATCGCGATGCCACGTCTGCGAAATCGGGCCCTGCTTGTAACGGTGATTCCACGGGCTCACGCCGCCGCCGAGCGAGCCGTATGAATGATCGAAGCCAAAATGATTTGGCCCCTCGGCGGGCACCGAGCCGAGATGCCACTTGCCCGTGAGGCAGGTGTCGTAGCCCGCGGACTTCAGCGCGCGTGGCAGCGTGACGGTGTCCCACGGCAGCGCGCGCTGGCTCTGCGGAGTCGTGACATTGAACCGGCTCCAGCAGCGCCCGGTCATGAATGCGCTGCGCGTCGGACTGCACACGGGCGCGACGTAGTGCTGCGTGAGTTCAAGCCCATCGCGCGCGAGGTTGTCGAGATAAGGCGTCGGCGCGTTGCCGCCGTGAAATGCGACATCCGCCCAACCGAGATCGTCGGCGAGGATGAAGACGATGTTCGGCTTCGCGTCAGCCGCTTTGACCGAAGCCCCAGATGCGAGGAAGACGCAGAGAAATGTGAGCGCAAATTGTTTCATCATCGGGATTGTCGAAGGGTTCGCGGCGGCGGCGGGGAGCGCAGGCGCATGACGGATGCGGATGTCACGCGATGATTTCGCGGATCGGTTTTCCGTGATCGATTTCGAGACGCTTGCGTCCGGGGATTTCGAGCCGGCGCGAGTCGAGGCCGAGCTGCTGGAGGATCGTCGCGTGAATGTCCGTGACGTAGTGCCGGTTCTCCGTCGCGTGAAATCCGATCTCGTCCGTCGCGCCATGCACGATGCCGCGTTTCAGTCCGCCGCCGGCCATCCACACGGTGAAGCCGAAGATGTGATGATCGCGCCCGTCGCTGCCCTGCGAGCCGGGTGTGCGGCCAAACTCCGTGGCGAAGATCACGATAGTCTCCTCGAGCAAGCCGCGGCGCTCAAGATCCTCCAGCAGCGCGCCGATGGGCTGATCCACGGCGAGCGAATTTTTCGCGTGGTTTGTCTTCAGTCCGCCGTGCGCGTCCCACGCGCCTGCGCCGCCTCCGCCGTGCTGAATCTGGATGAAACGCACGCCACGCTCGACGAGGCGCCGCGCGGCGAGGAGCTGCATCGCGAAGTCGCGGCAGTGCGGCAGATCCACGCCGTAGAGCGCCTTCGTCTCCGCCGTCTCCTTTGAAAAATCGAGCACTTCCGGGACGGAGCGCTGCATCCGGAATGCGAGCTCGTAGGACGCGACGCGCGCGGCCATCGCAGGATCGTTCGGATACTCGACACCGCGCAGCGCATTGAGCTGCTGCACGAGATCCAAGCCGAGCGTCTGCGCGTCGGCGGCGAAGGGGCGCTCGGATTTTCCGAAGTCGAGCGGGTTCGCCGGATCAATCCGCAGTGGCACGGCGTCGTGCGCGGGGCCGAGATAGTGCCCGTCGCGCTTGTTCCAATATTCGCGCGTCCCCATCGAGATGAACTGCGGCAGGTTGTCGTTCAGGCTGCCGAGGCCGTAGTGGACCCACGCGCCGAGCGTCGGAAATTCGCCGTCGTTCATGTGCCGCCCCGAGTGAAACTGCGCCTGCGCGCCATGATTGCTGTCCGTCGTCCACATCGAGCGGACGACGGCAAGCCTGTCCGCATTCTGCGCGATGTGCGGGAACCAGTCGCTCACCTCGATGCCGCCCTGCCCGTGCTTTTGAAAGCCGACCTGCAGCGGGTAAAGCACGTTGCGCTGGTTGCCATTCGCGTCGGGGACGAGCAGACGCTCGATGGCGAGCTTCTTCGGATCCTGCGCGTCTTTGAACGGCGTCTCCGCGATCGTCTTGCCCGCGTACTTCGTGAGCATCGGCTTCGGGTCGAAGCTCTCCATGTGGCTCACGCCGCCATTCATGAAGAGCCAGATTACATTCTTTGCCTTCGCTGGAAAATGCGGGAGCCCCGTCGGCGGCGACCACGCTGCGCCGCCCGCGATGCCGTCGCGCTGGAGCATCGCGCCGAGCGCAAGCCCGGTGAAACCCATGCCCATGTCGGCGAGAAACGCGCGGCGTGAAACGGCGCCGGGGGCTCGGTGCTGGCAGGTGCGCTTCATGGAAA
>JANXZI010000345.1 GCA_025355595.1 Spartobacteria bacterium | reverse complement strand
GGTACTCGTTGCCACATTTGTGCAGCCTCCCGCTTCGTCACTTGGACGGTTTTTCCCGTGGCGAATCGGCTTCCGCATGCGCGCGCCGGTTTACGCGATCCGCGCCATGCTGGCTGGAAAAACCGCGTCGGGCGAATTGCTCCAACGCGCGCGTGAAGTCCTCCGGGGCGTGAGCCCCGATGTCCTCGCGGACCGAGTCCGCAGCGTGCTGACCGTGGATGGACGGGAGTGGCTCAGGAATTGTCCTGTGCCGATTCTCTATCTCGCAGGAAAGCAGGACAGGCTCGTGAAGCCGCGATGCTTTGAGACAATAAAAATAATCCGCCCAGACGTCATGCACCGCGAGATTCCCGCGCCGCATTTTGTTTTGCAGATCGCGCCATCCGAAGCGTGGCGTGCGATCGCGGACTTCGTCGCCGAACGGCGGGTTGCGTGACGTGCTCAGTGCATCTCCACCGCGCACGAACCGAGGCCGCCGCGGTAGTAGTTGAACTGCACGTTGAGATGATCCGCGAGGAGCGACATCGGCACGCACGGGTCGGCGATGCCTTTGGAAATCATGAAGGCGGTGAGCCGCTGACCGAAGGGATTGTCGTGGCAGCCGGCCTGCCAGATGGAGACTTTCTCTGCCTTCCACGTCTCGTGCGGGCCGACGGTGATCGCCATCGTGGGCACCATGGAAATATTTCCGCCGCCGCTCGTGCGCGCGTTCTGCGCGATGGTGAGCGGGTGCAGCTCGACGACGCGCGTGGTGAGTTGGCGATAGTCGGCGACCTTCGGCGCAGCGGTCTTGAATTTTCCGCGACGCGGAAGCGGGTCATTGAACGCCCAGTGCTTCACGTCGCCCTGCCCGCCTTGCATCACCGCGCAGCGAACGCCCGTGTCCCACGACTTGCGGTACGCGCTGGTGTCGGCCTTTGGAAAATGGAGATGCGCATCGGCCATGCGTTGCTTTTTCGCGATGCGGTGGAAGAGCATCTCACGGTCAGCCTTCTCAAATGAGAGCGGATGCGTGACGGGCACCTCGCGTCCCGTCGCGGGATCGAACCATTCGTCCATCCCCCAGAAATGTCCGCTGCGCACGTCGAGGCCGAGTTCGTTCACGAGGCGCGCGACGAGCGGGAGCTGCTCCGTCGGGCCGATGGGGCCGCAGATGCCGACGGGATTGTCGTCCGTGCTCTCGCGCCACGCGGCGATGTATTCGAGCGCCTCGGCGAGGTAGAAATCCTCCAGCGTGTCGTACATCACGACGCGGAATCCGGGGCGCGAAAGTTTCTCGATGTCGCGTGGAGTGAGGCGCGCGGCTTCCTCGACGAGATCCTTCTCGAGACACGTGTAGTCCCACCAATCGGCGGAGATGCTGGAGGGGCGGAGTTTCATGCGCAAAGCGAACGCGGTTCGCACAGGGGAAGGCAAGTGCGCAGTTCTCAGTTTCCAGTGTGCAGAACGCGGGACTTTTTACACCGTCGCTCAGCTCGCGTAGAATTTTTTCCCGAGCCACGCGTGGACCGGCACGCACGCCAGCAGCGCGAGCGCGGTGAGGAGGCTCGCGGGTGTCTTGCGCAGTGCGGTCGGCACGCTCGGGAGCACGCACAGCGCGGCCTGCATCACGGGGAGGATGCGGATGAATGCGCCGATGCGCGGCGGCAGCGGCGCGGGAGGCTCGCGCATGAGTTCGGAGGTATTCATCGCGGCGAGGATGATCGCGACGAGCCAGAGCGCGGGCGACTGGTCGCGCAGCAGCGTGTCCGTCGCCTGTTTCAAGATCACAAAGCCGATGAGCAGCGCACCGAGCGGGAGCACGCGCGCAATTTTCGGGTAGTCCCGCTTCGTCTCGTGACGCGCGAGGCTCGTCACCGCCGCGATGTAGATCGCGACGAGCAGCGCGGCACCGATTGCGAAAACGAAGAATCGCTGTCCGCTCGACGGTGCCAACGCGACGAGAATCGCGGAGAGCACGGGCTGGAAGACATCGAGCTTTGACGCGGCATCGAGCATCTGCGGGTCCGGCCCCAGCCCTGCGGCAGCGCCGAGCAGGAGGCTGAGACCGCGGCACACCCCCATGTTCAGCGCACCGATGACGGGGATTTTTTTCGTGAGGAAATTATAGAGCACCACGCCCATCACCGTGCCGATGCCCATGAGCAGCGTCTGCGGTCCGGCGAGGTAGCAGAGCGCGAGGCCGAAGAGCGTGAGATTCACCGTGGCAAACCACGCGGTGCTCCGCGGGATCGCGCCGCTGGGCAGCGGCCGCTTCGGTCGGTCGCGTGTGTCCTCGGCGAAATCCGCAAGGTCATTCATCGCGAGTCCTGCGGCGTAGAAGGCGAGGCTCGCGAGCACGGCGCACACCGCACGCGTGTCGAGCCGCCCGCCGGTGGCGATGAGGAAGCCCGCGAGCGGATCGCCCGGCACCGTAAAGAGGTTCGGGACGCGGAAAAGTTGCAGCCAGGCTTTCATTCGTGGCCGCACTTTGCGGA
>JANXZI010000265.1 GCA_025355595.1 Spartobacteria bacterium | reverse complement strand
GCCGCAGCGCTGCGTCCCGTGCTCGCGGCGCAGGATGTCGTGTTCCTGCACAATCTCCTGACGATGCCGTTCCATCCCACGCTCACCGAGGCGCTGTGGCGCGTGATTGATGAGCTGCCGCACGTGCGCTTCGTCGCGTGGGTACATGATGTTGCGGCGTGCAATCCCGACTGCGCTCCGGTCGCTCCGATCTTCGCGAAGGCGCACGCGCGCTGCGAATATGTCGCGGTGTCGCCGCTGCGCGCGCGGCAATTTGCGGAGGCGACCAACACTCCGGTGGAGCAGTGCCCGGTGATTCCAAACGGGATTGATTCCGCCCGCGTGCTCGGCCTTCCGGAAAATGTCGCGGCGTTTGCGAAGCAGCACGATCTGCTCGACGGACGGATGCTGCTGCTGCACCCGACGCGGCTGGTGCGGCGGAAAAATGTGGAGCTGAGCATCGCCGTCGCGCGCGAGTTTGCACGGCGCGGCACGCCCTCGACGGTGCTCGTGACGGCGGCGGATGATCCACACAGCGCGTCGTCGCGTGAACTCGGCCAGAAGCTGCGCCGCGAGGGTGCGACGGAGGGCGGCGTGATTTTTGTCAGCGATCATTTTGCGGTCGGCGATGCGGAACTCGCCGGCCTGTACCGTCTCGCGGATGCGCTGCTTTTTCCGAGCCGCAGCGAGGGCTTCGGCCTTCCGTTGATCGAGTCGGCGTTGCACCGGCTGCCGGTCTTTTGCAGCGACATCGAGCCGCTGCGCGATCTTCTGCACGAGGGCGTGGCGTATTTTTCACCCGCTGCGAATCCCCCGCAGCTCGCTTCGCTCATCGGGGAGACGCTCGCCGCCTCGCCCGCCTTCCGCGAGCGCCGCCGCGTGCTGCGTGAGTACGGCTGGCGGGCGATTTTTCAGCGGCACCTCGCCGGGCTGCTTCGCGGAGGCAGTGCCTGAACGATATCTTGATGCTGCGGTTTTCGCATGGGAGGATAGCGGGGAGCTTATGACACCCGACGACACCGATCAGGAGCGGAACCTTTTCCACTTCCTGATGGAGAACATCCCGGACCGGATCTATTTCAAGGATCGGGAGAGCCGGTTCATCTGTGTGAATGCGGCGATGGCACGCCTCTTTCATCTCAAGGGCACCGGCGAGGCGGTCGGAAAAAGTGACTCTGATTTTTTCCCGAAGGCCGACGCACAACGCATGTATGAGGACGAGCAGCGCGTCGTGCAGACCGGCGAGCCGATTTACGGAAAGGTGGAGAAAAAAATCCTGCCCGACGGCAACACGGGCTGGACGCTGACGACGAAGCTCCCGCTCCGCGGCCCGGACGGGGAGGTCGTGGGCAGTTGCGGCATGTCGCGCGACATCACGGCGCTGATGGTCGCTGAGACCGCGCTCGAGCAGGAGCGCAACCGGCTGAAGGAAGCGAATTCCGATCTCGCGCGCAGCCAGGCGCTGCTGGAGCGCAAGCTCGCGGAACTCGAGAAGACGCACACGGAACTGAAGGCCGCGCAGAAGCGGCTCATCGAGGCGGAAAAGGCGCAATCCGTCGCGCGGCTCGCGATCGGCGTCGCGCACGAGGTGAAAAACCCGCTCGCGATTCTGCGCATGGGCGTGGATTTTTTTGGCAATCAGCCCGCGACAGACGAGACCGGAAAGGTCGTGCTGAATGAGATGAACGACGCCGTGCGGCGCGCGGACAACATCATCAACGAGATGATGGTCTTCTCCGAGTCGGGCGACCTGAAGCTCGCGCCGGTGCAGGTCGCGTCGGTGATTGATGCGGCGCTCAAGCCGTTCGAGGCCGCGCTCGCCGCCGCAAAGATCCGCGTGGAGAAACGCTACGCGAGCGGGATGCCGTCCGCGCGGATTGACGAGGCGAAAATCCAGCGCGTCTTCTCGTGCGTGATTGACAATGCACTCGACGCGATGCCGCAGGGCGGGACCTTCACGATCCGCCTGGGCCTCACACACATCGCCGCGCCCGGAGCCGTCCCGGATCGCGGCAACCGTTCGCTGACGCATTCCGGCGTGCGGCGCGTCGGCGTCATCGTGGAATTTGACGACACAGGCAGCGGAATCTCTCCGGCAAAACTCGGCAGCATTTTCGACCCGTTCTTCACGACAAAGCCGACGGGCCAAGGCACCGGTCTCGGCCTCACCGTGAGCCGCAAGGTCGTGGAACTGCACGGCGGCACGCTCGACATCTCGAACCGCAGCGAGGGCGGCGTGTCGGCAAAGGTGCTGCTGAAGGTGTGACACTGGGAGCGGCGACATTCCTGTCGCCGTCCTCGTATGCGCCGGAGGCGCGCCATTCTGCGCGCCACGCGGTCGGACTGCGCCTGCGGCGCTCTCGTGGGCGGCGACTCGGGTGTTGCCGCTCCCAGTCGGCGCGACGCTTGCGCCCGCGTCCACGGCGGCGTAGCAAGGTGGCGATGACTCCAGCATCCCAGGAAGCGATTGCTGCGCTCGCCCGCGCAGACCACGGCGATCCATTTTCGATCCTCGGCATGCACGGGGGCGACGGTGCTCTGGCGATCCACATTTTTCGCCCCGATGCAGTGGCGGTGGAAGTGCGCGAAATCGGCGGCGGCGCGAGGTCGTGGCAAGGCGAACGGAGCACGCAGGATGGATTTTTCGAGGTGCCGCTCGATGGCGTCCGCTCGCGGTTTGCGTACACGCTGCGCTTCACCGGCCACGACGGCACGGAGTGGGAGCAGCGCGATCCGTATTCGTTCGGCGTGCTGCTTGGGGATCTCGATCTGCATTTGTTTTCCGAGGGAAATCATTGGGAGCTGTGGAAAAAATTCGGCGCGCACATCGAGACTCACGAGGGCGTAAGCGGCACGGTTTTCCGCGTGTGGGCGCCGAATGCGAAGCGCGTGTCCATCGTCGGCGACTGGAACAACTGGGATGGCCGCATTCATCCGATGCGGAAGCTGATCCCGAGCGGCGTGTGGGAGCTTTTCGTCCCCGGCATCGGCGAGATGGCGCACTACAAGTTCGAGTTGGCCGACATGCACGGCGGCCTGCACACGAAGACCGATCCGTTCGCATTTTTCGGACAGCACGGAATCCAGACCGCGGGGCTCGTGTGGAAGATGGACAAATTTCCCTGGAGCGACGCGGCGTGGATGCAGAAGCGCGCGCAGCGTGAACTGCATCGCGATGCCGTCTCGATCTACGAGGTGCATCCCGGCTCGTGGCGGCGGAAGGACGGCAACGCGTTCCTGACCTGGCACGAACTCGCGGAGCAACTCGTGGATTACGTCGTGGACATGGGCTACACGCACATCGAGCTGATGGGCGTGGCGGAGCATCCGTTCGAGGGATCGTGGGGCTACCAGGTCGTCGGATATTTTGCGCCGACGAGCCGCTACGGAAATCCCGACGACTTCCGCCATTTCGTGAACCGCTGCCACGAGCGCGGCATCGGCGTGATCCTCGACTGGGTGCCGGGACATTTTCCGAAGGACGCGCACGGGCTGGCAAAATTCGACGGCACCGCACTCTACGAACACGCCGATCCGCGGCAGGGCGAGCATCAGGACTGGGGCACGCTCATCTTCAACTACGGCCGCAACGAGGTGCGGAATTTTCTGATCGCGAACGCGCTGTTCTGGTTTGAGGAATACCACATTGACGGCCTGCGCGTGGACGCCGTGGCCTCGATGCTCTACCTCGACTACTCGCGCACCGAGGGCCAGTGGGTACCGAATATTTACGGCGGACGCGAGAACCTCGACGCGATCCATTTCATCAAGCAGTGCAACGAAGTGTGCTACCAGCGGCATCCCGGCGTGATGAACATCGCCGAGGAGAGCACCGCATGGCCCGGCGTGTCGCGGCCCACATTTCTCGGCGGCCTCGGCTACGGCTTCAAATGGAACATGGGCTGGATGAACGACACGCTGTCCTACATGGCGCTCGATCCGATCTTCCGGCGCTTCCATCACGGCAACGCGACCTTCTCGCTCGTGTATGCTTTTCACGAGCACTTCATCCTCGTGCTCAGCCACGACGAGGTCGTGCATGGCAAGGGATCGATCGTGAACAAGATGCCCGGCGACGACTGGCAAAAATTTGCCAACACGCGCCTGCTCTACGCGTGGATGTATGCGCATCCCGGAAAAAAATTGCTCTTCATGGGCGGCGAATGGGGTCAGCGCGACGAGTGGAGCCACGAGCGCTCGCTCGACTGGCACCTGCTCGGCGACCCGAAACACAGCGGCCTCCGCGAACTCGTGCGGCACCTGAACTACCTCTACAAAAACGAGCCCGCGCTCTTTGATCAGGACGACACGTGGGAAAGTTTCGACTGGATCGAATTGCACGACGCGGACAACTGCGTGCTCGCATTCATGCGCCGCGCCCGCCACGGCACAGTGATCGTCTTCGTGCTGAATGCGACGCCCGTCGTGCGGCACGGCTACCGCATCGGCGTGCCCGCACCCGGCTTCTGGCAGGAAATCCTGAACACCGACAGCGAGCAGTACGGCGGCAGCAACGCGGGAAATTTCGGCGGCGTGCATTCCGAGCCGACACCGTGGGGCGGGCGCCAGCAGTCCGTCACCCTCACGCTCCCGCCGCTCGCGGTGGTCGGGCTGAAGCTCGCGTAGCCGCCGACCGAGGCGGGCTGATCGAATGCGCATGCGAAAACGAGGGGCGTGCATCGGGTAGCGCGGGCGTCCTCGCCTGCCGCGCCGAGCGTCCCGCTCGGCACATCGGAAAAGGACAGGCGTCCCTCTCGCACACGCGCACACTGACGTCCGATGTCCGACGCAGGATGCGTCAGACGGCAGGCGAGGACGCCCACGCTACCCGATGCACGCCGTCCTGCTTTCAGCGCGCTCAGCAGTGCATGACCGCATCACTCGCCCTGCGGACGCTTCTTCTTTTTCGCCGCAATCGCATCCGCCGCGATCCCGCTCACGACCGAGATCACTTTCCCATCGCGGAAGCGCGTGTGCAGTTCGCTGCCGGATTTCGCATCGGCGGCAGAGCGCACGACCGCCCCATCCGCCGCGGTCGTGATCGTGTAGCCGCGTGCGATCGTCTGCTCCGGCGAGAGCAGGCGCAGCATGTCGGCGATGCGCGTGAGCCGATCCTTCTCGCGACGGAGACGCTGCTGAAAACGATCCGTCAGCGCATTTGCGACGCTGCTGATCTTTTGCCGGTGCAGCGCGAGCACCTGGTCCGGCCGGTGCTCCCGTACGCGTGAGCCGAGCGCGTCGAGACGTTGATGTAACACGTCGAGCTGCGACGCGAGCGAACGGCGGAGCGCCTGGTCCGCGAGATCGAGCCGCTGGCTCGCTTCCTCGATGCGCCGCGCTGGCTCGCGGAAGAGCGCGCTGCGCAGCAAGCCCGCGAGATGCACCCGCGAAGTCCCGATGGCGGCGGTGGTGCGGCGGTGGAAAAACGCGGCGCGCTCGCCGAGCATCCGCAGCAGCTCGGCAGTGTCGGGCACGATGAGTTCCGCAGCCGCGCTCGGAGTCGGCGCACGTAGGTCGGCGACGAAATCGGCGATGGTGAAATCAATCTCATGCCCGACCGCGGAGACGACCGGCAGCGCGGATGCGGCGATGGCGCGGGCGAGCGACTCGTCATTGAACTCCCACAGGTCCTCGATGCTCCCGCCCCCGCGCGCGAGCACGATCACATCCACCGGCGCGATGCCGCGTGCTGCGAGGCGGTTCAGGTCGTCGAGAGCCCGGGCGATTTCCGCCGCCGCGCCATCGCCCTGCACGCGCGCGGGGCTCACGATCACGCGCAGCCACGGCGCGCGGCGCGCGAGGACATTCAGCATGTCGTGCAGCGCCGCGCCGGTCGGCGAAGTCACGATGCCGACCGTACGCGGGAACTGCGGCAGCTCGCGCTTGCGCTCTGCGTCGAAGAGTCCCTCCGCCGCGAGCTTGCGTTTCAGCGCTTCGAACTTCGCCTGCAACAGACCTGCGCCCGCCGCCTGCACGAGGCTGACATTGAGCTGATACTGCCCGCGTGCCTCATACACGGTGAGCTTCCCGCGCGCCTGCACGAGCATCCCGTCTTGCAGCGGCACGGTCTTCCGCCACGCACCGCCGCGCGCGAAGAGCACGCACGGGAGCTGTGCCGTCGCATCCTTCAGGGTGAAATACTGGTGGCCGCTCGCCTGCTGCCGGAAGTTCGACACCTCGCCCTCGATCCACACTTCGTCGAATGCGCTCTCGATCACACCGCGCACCGCCTTCGTCACCTCGCTCACGCTGAAGACGCGCGGCTTCTGCGGAGCAGGCTCGGGGTTTCCGAAAAGATCAATGTCGTGTGCGGGCATCGCGCGGAGACTATGCGGTGCCCGGGAATCAGCGCGAGCGTTCATGCTTTCCGTAGCCGCGCTTGTCAAAGCGCGGGCACTCTTCCACCGACAGAACTAACACCCCGCGCTCTCACGAGCGCGGCTACGAGCGACGATACGCCCGCGCGAGCAGCGTGATGGGGTGGACGATTTCGATGTCCGCGCCCTTGGCGCGCACACCGGCCTCGAGCTGCACGCTGCAGCCGGGGTTGCCGTTCGCGACGCACTTCGCGCCGGTCTTCGCGATGTTCGCCATTTTGCGGTCGAGCAGTTTCGCGGACATCTCCGGCTGTGTGATATTGTAAACTCCCGCGCTCCCGCAGCACCACGAGGACTCGGGCAACTCGATGAGCTTCAGACCGGGGATCATTTTCAGCAGCTCACGCGGCTGCTTCGTGATCTTCTGTCCGTGGCAAAGGTGGCAGCTCTCGTGATACGTGACATCGAATGACGAATGACGAATGTTGGATGACGAAGGCGGCTTCACGGGGCCGATGGCCATGAGAAATTCGTGGATGTCTTTCACCTTCGCAGTCCACTTCGCAGCGCGCGCGGCATAGCGCGGGTCGTCGTGGAGCAGGTGATCGTAGTGCTTGAGATGCGAGCCGCAGCCGCCGGCATTCGTGATGATGGCGTCGAGATCGTCGAGCGATCCGGCGCTGCGTTCCATCGCGTCAATGTTTCGACGCGCCATTTCGCGTGCGGTGTCAATCTCGCCGTTGTGCCCGTGCAGCGAGCCGCAGCAGTGCTGCATGCGCGGCGTCACGACCTCGCAGCCGTTGGCGAGCAGCACGTCCACGGTGTCGCGGTTCACGCTCGAATAGGTGAGGTCCTGCACGCAGCCGGTGAGCATGCCCACGCGCTTGCGGGCGGCGGCCTTCGGAGTCTCGATCTCGGCGATGAGCGCGTCGGAAAAATCGCGCTCCACGCGCGGCGTGAGCGGCTCGAGTTCGCGCAGATTTTTTGGCAGCAGCCGCAGAAGGCCGAGCTTCTTCACGAGCGATTCCATTCCGCTCGCCTGATAAATCCTCAGCGCGCGGCCGATGAGCCGCAGCAGCCACGGGCGCGTGAAGACGCCGCGCAG
>JANXZI010000210.1 GCA_025355595.1 Spartobacteria bacterium | reverse complement strand
CAACACTATTCAAAAACATTTGTATGTTAGCCACCCCGCGCCAGCCTTCAGCCATTCAACCGCCCATTAGGCACACGCGTGTAGCATGCCGAATGGTGATCGGGCAGTGTTGTCCCATGCAGCGATGACACGCCGGGTTGGCATTCGGCGAGCACTTGCCTCCCCGGCTGGCCAGGGGCCTAAAAGGTGAACTTGCACCGGACGACAAAGGTGCGTCCGCGCGGCAGTTCCTCGTAAGGGTTCAGCGGATTTAGGCGATAATTGACGTCAGTGAGGTTCAACACGCCGAGGCTGATTTCGTTCTGGTTCCGGTGAAAGCGGTAACCTGCGAGGACATTGAACTGCCAGAAGTCGGAAAGGGGGGCGCTTTGGTTGGTGTTGCGCAGGACGGGGTGTGTGACGAAAGCATCGTCGAGGGTCGAAAGAAGCCCGTCGGTCACGAGGCTGTCGTTCTTTTGCAGGTACCAGTTCGCCTCGGCGCGGGCGAAGAATCCGCACGGATGATTGTACAGGGCATAAAGGCTTACATTGTGCAGCGTGGATACGTCGTGCCGCGGGATGCGTGCGAGGTTGTCCACCTGGCTGGGATCCTGGGCGTTGTAGATCGTGCCGTTCAGTTCCGGGATGTCGAAGTCGTGCTTGGATCGCGTGTAGCGGTAGCGCGCGCCTAAGGCCCATTGGTCGCCGATCAATTGGTTCAGTGTCGCGGTGAAGGCCTCCTCGCGATAGCGGTCCTGCACGGCGACGGATGAAGGGACGACGCCGAGGCGCTCGAGATTTGCCTGCACGATGTCGAATGTGCCGATCGTGCGATCCACATTCTGTGCGAGGAGATCATACTGAAGGCCGAGGTAGGTGCGCGTCGGCAGCTTCTGTTCGAGGCTAATGCCGGAGAAGCGGTAGTTGCTTCCCGCGACGGCTCCGATGAGCGACTCGGAGGTGATGCTGCGGTAAGCCTGCAGGAATCCCGCGATCTGGGTCGGCTCGAGCCGGATGCTTTCATCAAAACTCGTGCCGCTGATCGCCTCCGAGTAAGCGCCACGAATGGTCAAGCCGCGCCAGGGCTGGAGGATGAAGCCGACTTTGGGGGAGATTTTCTCGAGCCTGCGCTGCTGGCCATTGAGCGGAGGGCTGCGGAAATTATCCGGATAGCGCATGTCGTCGTAAGTGACGCCGCCGGTAATCGAGAGCCACGGCCCGACATGCAAGGTGTCGTAGAAATAGAGGCTGAGCCGCTCGAAGTCCACGGACTGCCTCTGGTTCGACGCCGGGTTGTCGAAGAGTGGCGCGAAGAATGGGTCGGCGGTATAATTGCCGAGGGTCGCGGTCGTGTCGAAGCGCCCGCTCTGGTAACGGCCTCCGAAGACGAATGTCTGCATGCCCAATGTGGCGATCTGCTGGAGTTCCGCGGAGTAAATCTCAAGTTTCGAGCGATAGGCAAAATCCAGCGGCAGCGAACCGACATCCATGACTTTGCCCTGGCCGGCGAGGCCGCGCACGATTCCGAGCTTGGGCGTCGGAATCCCGTTGTCGTCATAGGCGGGAAATGCGTTCGGCGGTGCATTGTCGCCGAGATCGCGCGAGATGCCGTACTGCGATGTCTGCTGTGCCGACACGTCCTGTTCGCTGGCCAGTCTGCCCAAAAGGAGAAGCGTGTGGTTGCCAGGGCTCCACTCGTGGTGCCAGCCGACGAGCAATAGTCCCGGACCTTGATCCTCTCTGACCCGCGAAGTGAGGTTTGCGAGATTGGGCACCTTTTTTGTGGTGATGTTGCCCAAGCCGTCATCCTCCTGGGTGAGCCTCGTGCTGGCATTCTGTGGATCGTCATATTGAAGCACGTCGCCGGATCGCAGGCTGCCGAACTGCATGAGCATCAGCACCGAATCCGACGGGCCGAGCTGGAGCTTGAAGGTGCCGGTGAATTCCGAGTTTGAAAATTGATTGTTCAGGCGCGTGCCGTGAAAATCCTGATAGGCCTGATCCAGCGCGAAGCTGAAGTTGCCCTTCGTGCCATAGGCCGAGGCGGTCTGGCGCAACTGCCCGTCGCTCCGGTATTCAAAGCTCGTGCTAAACCCAAGCCCGTCCCGCTCGAACAGCTTCGAATATTCCTGCTGCGAGACGAACTGCGAAAGCGAGCCGCCACCGACCGGGGACAGGAGGTTCGAGAGCAACAGCTCATTGATCGCTCCGGTCTCGTAGCGGAGCAGGACGCGGTTCGGGTCGCGCAGGGTGTCGTAGCTGTTCGCCAGAAAAAGGTGCGCCGCGGCGCTGCCATAGTCTGCATTCACCGCGCGGACGGCCTCGCGCACGCTCTGCTCCTCCATGCCTTCCTTGAGATAGATGGAGGCAAGATTTACCCCACGGACAGCGCGGTCCTGATCCAGCAGGAACTGCGAGCGATACACACGGCGGTTTTCATTCAGGTCGAGAGATTTTTCGAGATCCGCGACAGCTTCGTTGTAGCGGTTCTCCTGCTTGCGCTGGATGGCGGAGTAGAGCCACGGCGTGGGGTCGTTCGGATCCAGTTTCTTGGCGCGTTCCAGTTCGAGGTTGGCCTTTGCATTGCTGCCCGCCTGGCTGGCCGCTTTGCCGAGATAGCTGCGCAAAATCGAACGGTTCGGCTCCAGCGCGGCGGCCACCTGCATGTCGCGGCGTCCGTCCTGCTCGTGGCCCGCGCGGATCGAAGTGAGGCCGCGACCCAGCCATGCGTTCGCCAGCGCGCCGTCGAGCGCGATGGCGTGCTCGAATGATTGCCGGGCATCGCCGATGTGGTTTTGCGCGGCGAGCAGGAAGCCCCGCAGCGCGTGCGCCTGTGCGTTGCGCGGCGCGAGCCGGAGGCCGTGATCGAGGGCTTTCGCGGCGTCCTGCGTTTTTCCAAATGAGAACAGCAGTTCGGCGACCCGCGTCCATGCGTAGCCGGACTCGGGCGCGGCAGCGGTGGCCTTTCTCGCCGCCGCGAGCGCGGGGCCGAGCCGCGCGCGCGACTGTTCGTAATAGGATCGCGCGAGCCATCCGCCCGCCGTCGCAGGCGCGGCATCCGTGCGGCGCTCAGTGTAGTTCACTGCGTCTATCATCTCCTCGATCGCCTGGCGGCCCGGCGCGTCCTTGGCGACGCCGGCGAGCGCGCTGCGGGCCTCGCCCACCTGGCCCACGGCGAGGACGAGCATCGCGCGGTAGAGCTTCCCGCCCTGCGAGGCGGGATGGTAGCGGCCCGGCCACTCGTCGAGCGCACCGAGCAGGTCGCCGCTTTCATAGGCGGCGATGGACTTTTGCAAAATCCGCGCATCGGCGGGACTCAGCGCAAGCTCCGGGACATGGAGCACGCCGGGATAGTAGAGGCACCACTGGATGCTGTTGCGCGCCTCGATCACCGCCGTCTTGCGCGGCGCATGCCCGGGCTCGATGACGGCCTGCTCGTTGTTGCCGATGCGCAGTTTGCCGTGCGCGTTTTCCAGCTCCACCTCGCCGTCGAGCATCGTGAATGTCGTCGTGCCATTCGCCTCGACCCGCACGCGGAACTCCGTCCCGCGCGGCGTCCCTGTGACCGTTGGCGTCCGCAGGCCGAGTTCCATCGGCTGCCCGCGGCTGTGCAGGTAGATTTCGCCCTTTTGCAATTCCACGCCCAGCGGCTTGCCCGCGATCAGCGAGGGCAGGATGACGAGCTGGCTGGCCGCATTCACCCGGATCAGATGCTCATTCGACAGGCGTACCGTCGCGCGGCTGAGTTCCCCGGTCCGCACCTTCTCGCGCAGGAGCAGTTCCTTCCCGACCACGGCGGGAATCCACGGACTTGCTGGCGGCGGCGAAGCCTCCACGGTCCGCTCCTTCTCCTCGACCTTCGCTGGCGGACGATCCCCGGCGGCAAAGAGTGCCAGCGGGAAAATGCTAATGGTTAACAATGCCGTGACGGAAAGACGGTTGGGCCGCATTTCCGCTTATGCGGCCCGGCTGAATGTTACGGCAAGCTAATATTCGGTCGTCACTGGCCTGCGTCTTTCAGCTCCGCCTCGATATCGGCCAGAAACTGCGAGTAAGTCGCCGTGAGCCGATTCCGATCCCGCAGTCTGTTGAAAATAGCCTGCCCTTTTTTCAGAAATTTCACGCCCTCCGGCACCTTGTCGAATGACAGGAGCGACTGGCCGATCTTCAGGCAATACAGTCCGGCGGTCGCCTGCCATCTCGGGTATTCCGGATCGCTCGCCGCGACCGTCTGGGCGACATCGCTTCCCTTCCGGAGTTCTGCCAGCGCCGTCTCCCGGTCGCCGCCAGCGAGGATCACATCCGCGATCTTGAAATGGCCCACCGCGAGATCATGCCTCCAGACCGGGCTTGCGTCGCGGCGATCCGCCAGCGGCCGGATGATCGCGAAGCTCTCCCGGTAATTGCGCAAAGCCTCGGCAAATTCCGGGAGTGCATCCTTCCCCGTGCTCCGCAGATCCTCAGCCTTGCGCACATGCGTGTCGCCGAGGTTGTCGAGGCTCACGCCGAGATTGTGCTGCCAGAGCGGATTCTCCGGGTGTTCCGCCGCGAGCAGGCGTCGAAGCGCCAGAGACTCCGCGAAATACTTTTCCGCCGCCGCGAAGTCGCCCTGACTGAGGGCGAAATATCCCCGGCTATTCAGCACCACCGACCGCGTGTGGACGCTGTCCTGGTCCATCTTCGTCGGCTCGATGCCGTCGAAATGTTCGCGCACCTTTTGCCGCGCCTTTTCCAGCGCATCGGCCGGATTCGGCGGTTCCTTCTTCAGGTTAGATTGTAGGTTCACGAGCAGATCGGACACCAGTTGCGACCCCGCCTCGTGCGCGTCGCCGATCATCAGCAGCGAACGTTCCGCATTCGCGAGCGCCACCTCCGCGCGCTGCTTTTGGAATGCGGCGAGGTTGCGCGAATTGATCGCGTCATCGCGTTCCCGTCCGACCTGCTGGAATGCAATGGCGACGACCGCGGCGATGATCACGATCGCGGCGGCGGCGAGGCCGGCCAGCGCCTTGTTGCGCTTCACGAGCAGGACGACCTGCCGTGCGACGGTCGCATTTTCCGCCTCGGTGGCGAAACCGGTCTGGTACGATTCGATCTCCGCCTGAAGCTCCGGCACCGACTGGTAGCGGTCCGCGGGTTGGAGCGACATCGCCTTCATCACCACCGCATCCAGTGACTCCGGCACGCGTCCCCGCGGCAGGTGCGGCAGCCGCTTCGATCCCGCGGTGGCTTCCCGCGGCGCGGTGACTTCCGCACGCGCGACTTTCTGCAGCACCTCCTCCACATTGCGGCCTTCCACCGGGGGGCGCAGCGTGAGGATCTGGTACAGGATTCCGCCGAGCGAATAGAGGTCCGAGCGCGCGGTGAGCGTCTCATTTTCGCCGCGCGCCTGCTCGGGCGACATGTATTTCGGCGTGCCGAGGACGGTGCCATCCATCGTCATCGAACCCGTGTCCCCGGCGTCCGAAATCACCCGCACCGCGGTCCTTTCACCCGCATCGAAAATCGCGCCGTCCTGCGCCCGCGCGGGATCGAATACCTTTGCGAGCCCCCAGTCCATCACGAGCACCTCGCCGTATTCGCCGAGCATGATGTTCTCCGGCTTCAGGTCGCGGTGGAGCACCTTCTTGCTGTGCGCAAATGCGATGGCGTCGCAGATCTTCTGGAATGCCGTGAGCAATGCCGTCAGCGGATACTGCTTCACCGCGGCGGGGTCGCCGTTCGCGAGACGCTCGATCACGTCCTTCAGCGTGACGCCCTTCACGAGCTTCATCGTGTAAAATGCCTGATCGTATTCATCCACGCTCAACTCGTGGACGGGCACAATGTTCGGGTGTTCGAGTTGCCCTGTGATGCGCGCCTCGTTGATGAACCGCTGAAGATCCTCCTTCGTCGTCGCGTCAATCATCACCTTCATCGCCACGCGTCGGTTCAGCGCCGCCTCCCTCGCCTCGAGAATCTCGCCCATGCCGCCCACCGCGAGCACCCTGCCGATGTCGTATTTTTTCTCCCGCAGCGAGGAGGCCGGCAGCACCTGCCCCACGAATGCCGCGACGGGCGGGAGTGAAAGCTCGGTCGCGTCGCGCTTCATGCGGTGCAACTCGATCGTCGCCACGCCGACCTGGACCCGCTGGTTCGGCCGCACCCGCGTCCGCGCGTGGATCAGCTCGCCATTCACGCGCGTGCCATTCGACGAACCGAGATCCTCGACCGATGCGCTCTCGTAATCGAGGATCAGCTTCGCGTGCTTCCGCGAGATCTGCGCGGCCTCGATGCTGATCGGGCATTCGCCACTCCGGCCGATCACATAGTCGCCCGGCGTGAAAACATACCGCGCGCGTTCCATGCCGGCGACGGTGACGAGGACTTCAGTCTGGGGAGCAGCCATGCCGATGCCCTAGCCGTGTGCAGCGGGGCTTTCAATGCGGATAAGTCCCGGCCTCGCGGGCCGCGCCTATTTCTTCACCCCAGCCGCCTTCACACCACTCTGCGGGTACCCGCTCACCGCATCCCACGCGATCTGTTCGAGCAGGGTGTTGAGTTCCGCCGCGTGCGGGAGCTTCTGCAATTCCGCGGGCACCGGCAGGCCCACCGGGCTGCGTCCCGTGATCGCCGCGAAATGGCAGTAGCACACGAGCGCCGCGAGCGGTTCGCGCGGATGCCCGATCGGATCGCGGAAAAGATCCGTCTTTCCTTTCTCTGGAAGTTGGGCGTTGGCCGTTGAAAAAAATTCATCTGGCTGCCAACTGCCGCACCGCCTCGTACAGCACGATCCCTGCGGCGGTGGCGAGGTTCAGCGATCGCGTGCTGCCGGTCATGGGGATCGTCAGGCACGACTCTGCGTGCGCTGCGAGCAGCGGCTCAGGCAGCCCTTTCGTCTCACGGCCAAAGACCAGAAAATCGCCGTCCCGAAACTGCGCATCCCAGTACGCGCGCTTCGCCTTCGTCGTCACAAAAAAGAAACGCGCACCCGATCCTGCCGCGGCGAAAAGTTCGTCGAGCGAATCCCACAGCTTCACGTCCACGTCGCGCCAGTAGTCCAGCCCCGCGCGGCGCACCGCGCGATCATCGAGCGAGAAGCCGAGCGGCTTCACGAGGTGCAGCCGCGCGCCGGTGGCGAGGCACAGCCGCCCGACATTGCCGGTGTTCGGCGGGATCTCCGGCTCGACGAGCACGACATTCAGCATCACGGCGCAGGGTGCGGATCACCGGGCAGGCAAAACGTATCCCCGCGAAATCCAAAGCCCCAGTCGTGCCCGTTCGTGTCCATTCGTGGTTTCAAAAAAATCACTCCGAGGCGCGCTCATCCGCGACGATCGTGATCTGCCCGTTGCGCCCGCGGACCACATCGCGAATCACAAACCCGCGCTCCGCATTGCGCGAGAAGGTCGCCCCCTTTTCCGGGATCGCCGTGCCCGCCGGAAAATCCACGACAATGAGCGCAGCATTGCTCCCGGCACGCGCGGGATCGGCATTCGGGTCGCGCAGTGATTCGCGCGTGCGCAGCGCGACGCGCGTGCCCAGCACGCCGGTCACGACGAAATCGCCGCTGAGCGCCCCTGGCCCGTTCGCTGCAAAACGATCCACGAGCCCGCTGGCCTCCGCAGCCGAGAGGGCGCGACTTTGTTTTGGCGGCACGACCACTGGTGGAAGCGCGACCGGCGCAGGCGTGGGCACCCGTGTCGCCGCAATCTCCGGTTGCGCGCCGATGATGGCCGGGCGCGGCGGCGATTTCACGATGGCCCGCGGCACCAGCGGTACCGCCGGCGCTGGCGTCGGTAGCGCGCGGGCCGTGTGCGCGGGCCGCGGAGTCGGCGCAGGCACCGGGCGGACATCGGGCGCGTTCTCATCGGGCGCCTTCGCGGGATCGAGGCGCACGAGTTCCGGCCCCGCGAGTGCGGCCTGATCGTCACCGGCGCGCGCGAGCGCCTTGCGCCGGAATTCCTTGTGCTCCGCGAGCGCAGCCGAGAGCCGCGGATCGCGCACGACCGGCAGGCCGGCGGCGAGATTCAATTCCATCCCGTGATCGCGGAGCAGCTCCTCCGGCGACTGCAGCGTGAAGCTCCCCTGGCCGTTTTTCAACTGCCAGCCGCCGTATGGCAGCGGCATCACCGTGAACTGCATCCGCCCATCCGCGTGCCGCTCGACGTGGATGAGCGCCCACAGATCCTGCGAGCGCTGGAGGGTGACATCCGCGCCCATCGTCACCGTCTCGCGGATCGCGCCCACATTTTCCGGCTCTGCCGGAAAGACAAATTCCACGAGCACCTGCGGCAGATTCTCCGACTGCGCGACGGCCACCGCGCCGCCCGGGAACCAGTCCGCGCGCCCGAGGTCGAAGCTCTGCACGACCTGGAATTTCCCCGAGACGTACGGCACGCGCCGCCCCGACTCGCGGAAATTCGTCACGTAGTTCCGCATGAGCAGCGCATTCTCCTGCGCGAGTTCCAGCTTCCCGAGCTTTCCGAAGCGCTCGAGCAATTTTGCCGCCGTGATGAATTCGCCCTTCGGCGCCGCAACCACTTCAAATCGCTTCGGTGGCTCGACGCGCTTAAATTTTTTCAGGATGCGGTAGCACTTCGGATTTTCCGGATGCGCGACCACGTAGAAGCTCCCGATCCAGCTCGCGAAGCACAGGCCAGTCATCACGATCAGCACGACCGACCACAGGAAATATCCGTTGCCCGTGCTTTGGCGCGCAGGTTTCTCGTCCGTGAGCAGGGGCATGGCGGCGGACTACTGCGCGCCCGCCGTCATCCCGGGCCCGGGCTCGAATGAAGTGCCGCAGCCGCACGAGCGCACTGCGCGCGGATTATTGATCCGGAATCCCGCGCCCGCGAGATCGTCACTGTAGTCAATCGTCGAGCCCGTCACGTACGGCAGGCTCGCGGGATCCACGACCACTTTCACGCCGTCGCGGCCCTCGGAAAAATCGTCCGCGTGCGGCTCGTCGAGCTTCATCTCGTAGCTCATGCCCGCGCAGCCGCCGCGCTCCACGTAGATGCGCAGCGACTGGCCGGGCGCGGCGTTTTCGCGAAGCAAATCCTGAAGATGTTTGACGGCTGAATCGGTGAGCGTGAGCATCGCCGAGCACCGTAATGACCGCCGCCAACCAAGTCAAATGAGCCGAATCGCCCTGCTGCCTGAGGCGGTGGCCTCGCAGGTCGCCGCGGGCGAGGTGGTCGAGCGTCCCGCGAGTGTCGTAAAGGAGCTGGTGGAAAATTCGCTCGATGCCGGGGCCACGCGCATCGAGGTGCTCATCCGCCGCGGCGGCAACTCGTCCATCCGCATCGTGGATAACGGTTGCGGCATGGATCGCGACGACGCGCTGCTCTGCCTCGAGCGCCACGCCACGAGCAAAATCCGCACAGGCGCGGATCTCATGGCCATCCACACTCTCGGCTTCCGCGGCGAGGCGCTGCCGAGCATCGCGAGCGTGTCACGCTTCCGTCTCACCACGCGCGAGCACGGTGCGCTCGCGGGCACCGAGGTGCTCGTGAATGCCGGGAAAATGGAAACCGTGCGCGACTGCGGCGAACCGGAGGGCACGCAGATCGAGGCGCGATCACTTTTCTACAACCTGCCCGCGCGCCGGAAATTTTTGCGCACGGAAAATACGGAGGCCAGCCACGTCGAGCATGTGCTCCAGCTCCAGGCGATCGGGCATCCACACGTCGGCTTCACTTTTTTGAATGACGAGCGGCTTGTGCATCAGCTCCCGCCGGGGCAGACGCTGCGCGAACGGCTGCGCGACTTTTTCGGAGCGCAGCTCGTCGCGGAATTGCTTGAAGTGCCCGACATGGAAATCGCCGGCCTCCGCCTCGGCGGACTCCTCGGCCGCGCAGGCGTGAGCCGATCGAACCGCGAGCAGCAGATCGTCTTTCTGAATGGCCGCCCCATCGAGAATCCCACGATCTACCACGGGCTGCGCGAGGGCTATCACACCGCGCTGATGAAGGGGCAGCATCCGGTGACATTCCTCTCAATCGAAATGGATCCCGCCGCCGTGGACGTGAACGTGCATCCCGCGAAACGCGAGGTGCGCTTCCGCGATCCCGCGCTCGTGCGCGAGGTGATCGTCGAGGTTACGCGGCGCGTGCTGGAAAGTGATCGCGCATCGTGGAGCCGCACCTTCACCGCGCCCGCACCGGCGCGCGCCGTGCCGGATCAGACGCTGCCGCTGCTCCCGCCCGCGGAGCAATTCGCCCTCCGTCGCGACTGGTCGCACTTTTCCGCGCCGGCGACTGCGCCGACGGAAACATCGGGCGAAGCGATCACGAGTGTGCCCGCAAACCCGCCTGCCGGACGGTCAAGCGAGACGAGCCAATTTTCACCGTCAGTCACCGCACAGCCGGCGACCCCGCCCGTATTTCCCGACCCGCCGCAGACGGAAATTTCGCGTGCGCATTTGCCTCCGCAGTCGCCGCCTGAAACAGCGCCAGCGCAGCCGCGCGCAGCGCAGGATTTCAAATTCATCGGCATCCTCGGTCGGCTCTACATCCTCATGGAAAATGCGGGCGGCCTCGTGCTCGTGGATCAGCACGCCGCGCACGAGCGGATTCTCTTCGAGGAAATGCGCCGCCGCATGGAAGGCCAGGGCGTGCCGACGCAGCGGCTGCTGCTGCCGATCACGCTCCAAGTCGCGCCGAAGGACGCCGACTGGCTGCGCGAAAACCTCGACGCGCTCGCACGCACCGGCATCGGTCTCGATCCGTTCGGCGCGGGCACTTTCAAGATTGATGCGCTGCCGCAATTTCTCAGCGCCACCGAGCCGTCGCAGCTTCTCCGCGACATCATTGACGAGCTGCGCGACACCTCGCAGCAGACCTCAAAGCTGCGCCTCGGCGAGGACATGATCGCAAAGACCGTGTGCCGCCACGCGGTGAAGGCCAACGACATCCTGCGCGAGCCGGAATGCCTGCGCCTCGTGCAGGATCTCCTCGCGTGCGAGCTCCCATACTGCTGCCCGCACGGCCGCCCGACGATGATCCAGCTCAGCTATTTGGAGCTGGAGAAAAAATTCGGACGGAAGGTGTGAGTCGTTATTTCCGCTGCGCACCGCGCGGTGGGTGCAGGATTTTTTCCAGCGCATCCTCCACCGCCATCGGCAGCGCGTGCGGGCCGTCGCCGTCGAGTTGCGCATCAATATCCTCCAGCCCCCGCACGAGATCGCGCACTTCGTTCCGCGTGTAGGGCCCGCCGGCCGCGGCGCAGAAATGCGTGCGGCAGCCAAACGGCCGTGCCTCGTAGATGAGACATTTTCCCGCGGGATTCAGCAGGGGACAGCGGCCTGTTTCTACATCGGCAGAGTCCGGCAGACTCCGACGCCCGCTCGCCTTCAGCGCCGCAGCCGCGACGAGCGCCTCGCCTGCGGTGAGCGTCGGCGTGCGGCCGGTGAGCTTGAACTGGCAGCACTCGGTGCGCCGCACGCAGTCGCGCTGCACGGGCCGCTGATCGAGTTCCGCGTAGATCGCGCGGATGGCGCGCATGGCGGTGTGAGTCGGATCGTTTGCGGCTGGCTGCATGGCCGCACTGAACAGCGGGGCGGGGGATTTGCAAAGCCGCCCAGCGCGATTTTGACGACGGCTATTTTCCGATGCCGGGCCCGATCCGGATGGCGAAATCGGTCGGCTGCGACTGCTGCTGCGACTGCTCCTGCGACTGTTTCGGCGCTAGCTCAAGGCGCTTCATCGGGACGAAGATCCGCTGCCCCTCGTGATCAAGCGTCACTCCACCGTCCTGCACTGAGCGGAGGACTACCTTCAGCCGATCGTTGCCGAAGACCACCGGGAGGACCTCGCCTTCCGCAAATGCGCGGCCATTGATCGTGGCGAGCGCCGGATGCCCGAGCATGACGCTCGTGAGATGGAAATGCGCGGGCTCGATGCGGAACTTCGCGACCTGGGAAACCGTCATGGCTGCTGCACCCTTCGCCGGGCGCACGAATCCGATCGGCCAGAACGGAATCCTCGCGTTTTCCGGTGCGTGAAAGGCGGAGCGGTTTTTCAGTTCGTAGCCCTTCGTTTTTTCCGACTCGGCCTGCGCCTGGGCGGAGAGTGCGACGGCTGCGGCGGCGAGAATGAGCGGGGTGATTTTCATAGACGGACGATGTTTTGCAGGCTGACGGACACGCGCTGGAACTGAACGTCATCGCGGCCGGCATCCACCTCGACTGACTGGATCTCCATGAGCGGCTCTTCGTTTTCCAGCGCCGAGAGGGTCCTGGCGAAAGTGATCAGGTCCACCCGCGGCACCTCGATGTTCCACGAGCAGCGGCCAAAGCCGGTGAGTTCCTTTTCCGCCAGTTCGCCCGCCATGCGGGCCGAGACTTTCTCCACGCCCTCCCGCTTGAAAAGGTCCGAAATCTTCGTGGGAACCCAGGCGATGGGCGCGCCGGGAGGGATCATCGTCTGCACCTGTTCGAGCAGGCGGAGGGATGCAGGCGCCTTATCCTCGACGGCCTTCGTCTTTGCGATTTGTGCGCGAGCGGCGCTGATCTTCGGCGCGAGCGCCTCGGTGTCCTTGAGCGCCTGCTCCCGGCCCGAGCTGAGCGGCCCGAGGAGAAACGCGGAATACGAGTAGATGACGCCGCAGAAGAGCATCCCTCCGAGTGCGATTTTTTGAATCTGATCCTTGCTGAGTTTCATGGTGTGGGAGCTTCGTTTTTCGCGAGCCGCTTGCCCGGCGTGGGCACCGGTGCGGGGTCGGGTTCGGACTTGAAGGTGATATTGATCGTGAACACCACGGCGGCGACGCGCTGGCCGTTCAGGACCGGGTGCTCCGTGCTGTCGTCGAGGTTCTTGAAGGTCGCGGCGGCATTCGGATACTTCTTGGCGATTCGCGCCACGAGGGCCTTGCGGAGATTCTCGGCAACGGCGCGCGGCTCCACCACGTCCGCCGCGATTCCCTCGATGCTCATCACGCTCGTGCCGCCCTTGTCGCGGCCCGCATCGCAGTTCAGCCTCGTGAGCTGGACATTCGGCGGCACGGCCAGCATCACACTTTCCAAGAGCGGCGCCCAGTAGATGCGCTTCTCCATCCGCTTGGTGAGCTTCTCAGCGAGATCGATCTGCTTGTTCAGCTCCGCCTCTTTTTTCTCGGCCTCCTTGGCCTTCGGGTCGAGCTTGTCGAATTCGGCCTTCTGGGCGCTGTAGGCCCCGCGGACATTGCTCGTGCGCTTGAGCTGGACGCCGTAGTAGCCGGCCATTCCCACGGCGACGACGATGAGCGCGAGGAGCGAAAGCTTGAGCGGATCGAATTGCTCCTGCCGCTTGGCGCGGATGACTTCGTGAAAGAGATTGATGCGTAGGGCCATGGTGGATCAGGCGTTGAGGAGTTGGGCGGCGGCTCCGCAGGCGATGCTGTAGTCGAGCATCTCCTCCGAAAGCTGCGCGCGTTTGGATGAGGAAACATTCAGTTCGCACCGCTCGAGTGCGACCCACGGCTCGCACGGCATCCGGAGTTCCTCGCCGAGCAGGCGCAGGAGCGTCGCATTCCGGGCGAGGCCGCCGGAGACCCAGATCTGCGAGATCGTCTCCTCGCGCCGTCCTTCGTAAAATCCGATCGAGCTGCCGATTTCGCGCGTCAGCGCCATCAGCGCCATGCGGGCGTATTCGACCATCACCTCGTCCTCGTTCGCCAGCGCGGTGAGGACGGTCTCGGCACCCTCGCCGCTCAGGCCGCAGAGCGATTCGACAAAGGACTTGCCGCCAAAATCCACATTCCGGATCAGCGACAGTTCGCGCCGCGCACCGATCGTCATCGTCGAGGACGCGTGGCCGAAATCGATCAGGAAGAACGCGTGATTGTTGAAGGCATCCGGCTGCGCAAACTCGAACGCATTGAAGACCACCAGCGGCGCAAGCTGAAGGCTCGTGACATTTCCGAGCCCGCCGATCTCGAACGATTGCGTGAGCTGCGAAATCTCCGTGCGGGGCAGTCCCGCGATGAGGTAGCGGCGCTGGGCAACCTGGGCATTCGTCGCCGGCGTGTGCGGCGTCGCGGGCAGCTCGCAGTCCACGCAGTCGAGGACAAAATTCTTGCAGTCCTGATTCATCAGCGCCGCCCCGTTCAGGCGCAGCGCATCCCGCAGAATCTCCGGCGGCGTCTCAGGCTGCTCGATGATGCGCATCAGCGCGCCGGGGCTGCTCACCGCGACCGCGCAGCCCTTGGCGGTCCCGCCCATCTGCTTCACCAGCGCCTTGATCTCCGCGCCGAGCATCTCCGGCGTCCGCTCCACGCCGTCCGTCACCGGCATGGATGCAAAATGCGAGATGACGTACCGGTCGCCGCTCTTTTTTTGCAGGAGCACCGACTTGAGGGAATAGCGTCCGAGGTCAACGCCGATTGCGGATGTGAGGGTCTTGGCCATTTGCGTTTTGAGAAAAGCAGTTGTTATGCCCGGATCTGGTAATTCTCAGCGGGTGCGCTCCACCGCCGGCGTGCTGGCATTTTCCTTCCGCTCGCCCCGCTGCGAACGCATCTGCTCGAGCACCGCCGTGAGCATCCACAACGCGAACGCTGCGGCCGCGACGATGATGAAAATCCCGACGCTCCCCGCGTGACCCCGGCCCGACTCGCGCGCGGCCCGGCGCTCCCGCGCGGCGGCCACTTGCGTCTCGAGGAGCTTCAGGAGTTGCTCCGGGTTGGCGTCCTGTGTCTGGTCTGGATTCATGGTTATCTTTTCCATACAATGAATGGTGTGCGAACTGACCGGGTAGCTTATCTCGGGCCTTTCCTCGTATTTCTTGCGTTCCTTTTCCTCGAGGCAGCGGTGCGGAAAGTCGGCGAAGGCTACGCGCATTGGGCGCTCTCGCAGCCGCGATACTGGATCATTCCGCTCCAGACATTCGTCTGCGCCGCACTGCTCTGGCGGCTGCGCAGGCGCTTCGACCTCCGCCCCCTTGCGGGATTCGGTTTTGCCACGTTCATCGGCCTGCTCTCGCTCGCCGTGTGGGTCTCGCCTCAGGCGCTTTTCAAGGTTGCGCCGCGCACCGACGGCTTCGATCCGAATTTCTTTGCGTCATCCGGCTGGCCGTACTGGAGCAGTCTCACCGTGCGTCTTCTCCGCATCACCGTCGTCGTCCCCTTCGCCGAGGAACTCTTCTGGCGGGGCTTTCTCCTGCGCTATCTCGTTCGCGAAGACTTCGCCTCGGTTCCATTCGGCACTTTTACCTGGCGCTCGTTTCTCCTCACCATCGCCGGATTCTGCGCCATCCACGAGCAGGCCGACTGGCCCGCGGCCATCGTCACCGGCGCGCTCTTCAATCTCGTCGCCTACCGCACCCGCAGCCTCGCCGCGTGCGTCCTCACGCACGCCGTCACGAATCTCGCGCTCGCCGGCTACATCCTGCGCACCGGCCAGTGGGGATTCTGGTGACGCTGGCCGGCAACCTGCTTCGAGTCGCAGGCATGATTAAGAATTCCTTTCTGCAAAAAATCTTCATCACCATGTTCTGGGGAGTCTGCGCCGCGGGGATCATCCAATTTTACAAACACATGATCTGGCAGGCCAACGAGGACATCAACGGCGACAAGGCCGTGCGGGCACTCTACGACGACTCCCGCCAGGTGGCGCATCCCGCAAACAGGAATTCCCAAATGCACTGAGGGCAGGCCGCGGACTGGTGCGCCGGAAACTCCCTGCGTGTCCCCAGTTTTTCATTCCGCATCCCTGCGTTGGCGCGGGAACCTTCCGTCCGCACGCGATGGCCGCGCGTGAAAAAGTGTTTCCTTTCCGATTTGCCAATCCCCTCAGAATCGTCAGCCTCGCGCTCCATGAAACTCATCCACATCATCCCGATCCTCATCGCCACCGCCTGCCTCGCCCTCACCGGTTGCGAGAAGAAAGTTGACGAAAAAACTGCAATCGCGACCTTCAAGACTGACGTCGAGAACTTCGGCAAGTGGGCCGAGGCAAACAGCAAGAATGCCTCAGCCGATCCGCTGTCCGGGATCGCGATGATGGGGGAACTCGGCCCAAAATTCAAAAGCGTCAAGACCGACGGACTCCCCGCGGATCTCAAGGCGGCATGGAATGATATGGGCGGCGTCATGGTCGAGATGGGCGATCTCTTCAAAGGCCTGAAGATCACAAAACCCGCAACGCCCGAGGAAACCCAGAAAGTGATGGCGGAACTCGGTCCAAAAATGGTGGAACTCGGGCCGAAGATGGAAGCCATCAAAAAGAAGGGCGACCCCATCATGAAAAAGCTGAAGGAAGTTGGCACCAAGTACGGCCTCGACATGTCGAAGGTCGGTCCCGCCAAGTAGGCTTTCGTAATTCTCACAGGGCCGCCGCTCCGTCTCGCACGGGGCGGCGGCCTTTCTTTTTCGGCAGCATGCGCGCCGCACGCATTTCCGCAGCACCGCGCAAATGCGGCTTCCCGTCGCGCCGGAAGCACTCCAGCCTGCGCGCGCATGAAACTCCACCTGCTCACTTCCCTCTTCCTCACCACATCCCTCGCATTCGCCGCCGGCGACAACGCCGCACCTGGCGCGAACGCGGCACCCGCTGCAGCCGCACCGGTCACTGCTGAGGAAAAGGCCGCCATCGCGAATTTCAAGACGCAGATCGAGGAAACCAGCAAGTGGATCGAGGAAAAGCAGAAGGAAGCAACGACGGATCCGGCGGCCGGGATCGCCATGGTCGGCGAGATCATCGCGAAGCTGAAAGCCATCAAGTGCGACGGGCTCCCCGCGGATCTCAAAGGTGCCTGGGGCGACATGACCGTGGTGCTCGGCGAGATGGGCGAAGTCTTCAAGGGCATGCCGAAGGTGGACGGCACCAAGCCCGAGGAAATGCAGAAAGTGATGGGAGAATTCCTGCCCAAGATGATGGCCGTCCAGGGCAAGGTCGCACCCGTCGCCAAGAAACTGAAAGACCTCGGCACGAAATACGGCATCGAGATGGGGAAAGTCACGCCGGGAAACTGAACGGGCACACTTTACGAAAAAGCCGCCGTCTCGCGTCACGCAGGCCGGCGGCTTTTCATTTTCGCAGGCGCGCATGCGCCCCTGCCGGATCGCGTCTGAATGCCGTCCTCCTGCCTCAGCGTTTCGCCGCGGGATTCCGCGTGATGATGCTGGCGAAAATGATCAGCACGACGAGACCGGCCACGCCGCCCCAGACGAGCTTCGCGGTGGAATTGTCCTCCGGCGGCGGCTCTGCCGTCGCCGTCGTCGTCGTGGTGCTCTTCGCGGGCTGGGCCGTTTTCGGCGCAGCGCTGTCGCGCGAGGCCACGCTGGGGATCGCGGATGCGATCGGCACCGGTGCCGGTGCCGGTGCCGCGGGCAGCAGCCGGAAACTCGCGGCCGCCTGCTGGAGTTCGGCATCCTGCGACGCCTGCTGTCCGCCGCCACGCAGCATCGTGATCCCGAAGATGTAACCGCCCGCCGACGCATAACGGATGATCCCGCTCACCGCCTGCACGCCCGCGCCCGCGCTCACGGGATACTGCAACCAGTCAATCCCCCCGGCCCTCACGGTCGCGTGCCCGATAAACTGATACCCGAACTGCCGCAGCAGCGCCTCGAGTTCCTTCTGGACTGCCACATCCGAGATCTTCGCGTCGCGAAATTTCTCCACGACGCTGATGCCGAAGACTGACTGTTTTGCCGTGTTCTGCATCGTGAGCACCGGCGCGATGCCCGGTGCGGGCGGCGCATCAATGATCTGCCAGCCCGGGCTCTCCGGGATGTTCGCGGCGCAGTGAAAGATTTCATTTTTCCACTCCGCGGCACGGGTGGAGGCCGCGAGGCAGAACAGCAGGACGGTGAGGAGGGCGCGCATGGGTGAGTAGCGAATGGTTTTCATGCGTGGGGCTCAAGCACGGTCTTCCGCGCCGCGCCACTGGAGCAGGAGCACGATGGCAAACGCGACGATGAGCATCGCGGCCCCGCCGATGGCTCCGAACATCGCGAGCCGGTATGCGCGCACCGACGGCCCCACCGGGTGATCCACCGATGCCACCGGGTGATCCACAAAGCGGAATGTCTCCATCACCCGCATGAATTCCGGATCGTCCGCGCGGTTCGCCTCACCCTTCCCGTAGGCAGTGAGGACGTAAAGGCTCTTGCCGCGCATCGTCGCGCGCACGATGCCGAGTTGTTTCCCCGCGACGACATCCTTGCGCATCGCGATGAACTGGAGCCACGGCCGATCTTTCCAAGTGAGCGGTGCCGAGCTCTCGATGCTCCAGCCCTGCGACTCCAGCAGCTCGGTGATGCGCCTCACCAGCGACGGGTTCCGGAGATCGCTCGAAGGCATCTCCTCCACATACGTGAGCATGAGGCCGTGGCTTGTCGTCATCGAGGCCGCGTTCAGCACCACCTCGCCGACCGGGAGCTGCTGGCGTGTCGCTGCGACCCACGATTCATGCGTGGGGAGCGTCAGAGCGCACCGGTATTGCTCGGAGATCCACTCTTCGGCGACGGCGCGCGGGAGGATGGCGGAAAAAATCAGCAGCAGTGTGCAGGCGAGGCGTGTCTTCAAATCGTTGCGAGCAAACCACAGCGTCGCCCGGATTGCCAGCATCGGGCGGATTGCCCGCTTTGGATGTTGAATGTTGAATGTGGGATGTCGGATGTTCGCCGGATGCGCATTTCAGAAGTCGCCATCCATCGCATCGCCATTGCAGACCCGCCGCTCCGTTCCAGCTACGGCCTGCATCAGCCGTATGCGCTGCGCACGATCTTGGAGATCAAGGGCGACAACGGCATCACCGGCATCGCCGAGACGTACGGCGGCGAGGCGCCTGCGGACGCGTTGGAAAAATTGTGCCCGCGGCTCATCGGCGCAAATCCCTTCCGGCTCACCGGCACGCTCGTGGACATGGTCGAGGGACGCGCCGCGAGCGATGGCGCGGGCGACGCGCGTTCGCAGACGATGCTCGTGCCTGGCGAAAATCCGCTCGATGCGACCGCGCGCACTTTTTCCGCAATCGAGACCGCGTGCTTCGATCTCATCGGCAAGACCGTCGGTCAGCCCGTGTGCGATCTCATCGGCGGGCGTGTGCGTGACGCCGTGCCGTTCAGCGCGTATCCATTTTACAAGCACGCCGGCGGCGGCGGGGAAGGGGACGACACTCGCGAGGACGAATTCGGCGAGGCGCTCTCGCCCGAGGGCATCGTCGCGCAGGTGCGCCAGCTCATCGCGAAGTACGGATTCAAGGACATCAAATTCAAGACCGGCGTGCTTGAGCCCGACATCGAGATCGAGAGCGTGCGCGCGCTACGAAAGGAATTCGGCCTGCCCGTTCGCATGGACCCGAATTGCGCGTGGAGCGTCGAGACGAGCATCCGCGTCGGCAAGGAGCTGCGCGAGGAACTCGGCTCCGCGACCGGCGGCTATCTCGAAGATCCCACCGCGAGCATCTCCGGAATGTCCGCCGTCCGCCGCGCACTGCTTGATGCGGGCTGCAACGTCCCGCTCGCCAGCAACGTCGCCGTGACGTGCTTCGGCGATCTGCCGCAGGCCATCCGCGAGGACGCCGTGCAGATCGTCCTTTGCGACCACCACTACTGGGGTGGCATGAGGCAGGTGCAGCACCTCGCGAAAATCTGCGCGACGTGGGGCCTCGGCCTCTCGATGCACAGCAATTCGCACCTCGGCGTCTCGCTCATGGCGATGGCCCACGTCGCCGCCGCGACCCCGCATCTCAGCTACGCCTGCGACACGCATTACCCGTGGAGCCAGGCGAAGGATGAGATCGTCGTTGGCGGGCGGATCAAATTTGTGGACGGCAGCGTCGTCATTTCAAACAGGCCCGGCCTCGGCGTGGATCTCGATCACGACCAGATCGCGCGCGGTCGCGAACGCTACGCAAAGTGCCCCTATCGCAAACGCGACGACACCGCCGAGATGCGCAAACATGTGGATCCAAACTGGGAGAGGCTCCTGCCGCGCTGGTGATGCGGCATTGCGCAAAATACGCCGCCGCGATCGCCGTCGCGCTGCTCGCGGGCTGCTCGGTGCATTCCGTCCCGATCGCGAAGGACTCGGAAGCGCAGCTCCGCAGGAATGCGATCTCCGGCGACAAGCTCGGCTTCCACGTCCTGCCCGGCGGGCAAAAATATCGCCTCCAGCTTTTCCACGCAAACCTCCCGAAGCATCCCGTCGAGGTTCCGATGGATCGCAGCGCCGCCGGGCTCCCGACGATCCGCATGAGCCTCAATCGTGGGCGACCCGTCCGCTTCATCGCGGACACCGGTGCGCAGCTCAGCGTCGTCGAGGCAGGCACCGCGCTCACGGCCAGGGCCGACGTGTTCGCGCCGGCCGACGGCACGCTCCGGGTCCAGGGAATCGGCGGCGAGGAGAAGGCGTGGCTCGCGCGTTTTTCCAGCGCGCAGCTCGGCGAGATCGAGTTCGGCAATCTTGTCACCCTTGTCCGGCGCGAGGCTTCGGCGATGCGTTTCGGCGGCGTGCGCGTCGGCGGCTTCGACGTGAATCTCCTCGGCGCGCCCGTGCTCTCCGCGTTCTCATTCGTCACGTTCGACTGGCGTGCCAAGCGCATGATGTTCTCCGGCACCACGCCATTCGTCCCCTCGCGCGGAGCCGTGCGCGTGCCGCTCGAAATGCGCGACTCGCTCCCGTACGTCCCCGTGCAAATCAATGGCCGCACCTACTCCGCGCTGTTGGACACCGGCGCGCGCGATCAGCTTTTCCTCAATGAGGAAGTCGTCCGCGAACTCGGACTCGAGGCCAGCGCGAGCGCTGGCGGCACGTTCAAGGCCGCGGGACTCGGCGGCATGATCCGAGGGCGCACCTTCCGCCTTGACGTCTTCCACATCGGCGGCGTCCCCGTGCCAAATGTCCTCGTGGACAGCAGCGGCGGCCCGTGGAGAGTCCGCATCGGCTCCGAACTCCTTGAGCGCTGGCGCACGACGTTCGACTTCCGCGGCCATGCGCTCTGGCTGGAGGCCCCGGTGCTGTGAACCATGCCGCACGTCTTGCCGCCATGACCGTTTTCCCTCTTATTCTTATTCTTATTCTTAATCCTATTCTTATTCCTCTTCCCGCTCACGCCCGGAACGGGGAGTAAGAATAAGAACAAGATTAGGAATAAGAACAGCGCGCCGCCCTCTCAACTCTCAACTCCGCCACATGCCACTCACACCCGCACAACTCCGCTCCCGCCTCGCGGGCGTCATCGCGTTTCCCGTCACGCCGTTCAAAAAAAATCTCGCGCTCGATCTTCCCGGGCTGCGCAAAAATCTCCGCAAGCTCGTCGGTCAGCCGCTCTGCGCCATCGTCGCTGGCGCGGGCACGGGCGAACTGCACTCGCTTTCCACCGAGGAACATCTCGCTGTGGTGAAGGCCACGATCGAGGAAGTGAAGGGGCGGCATCCTGTGCTCGCGGGGGTCGGCTTCAGCCCGCAGACCGCCGTGGACATGGCGCGCTCCTGCACCGCCGCGGGTGTGGATGGCATCCTCATCTTCCCGCCGTATTATCCCGGCGACGCGAATGACGAGGGCTTCTTCAATTACTACCGCAACGTCGCCGCCGCGACGAAACGCGGCGTGCTGATCTACAGCCGCGACCACGCGAATTTTTCTCCCGCCGCCGTCGAGCGCCTCGCGACCATCCCGAACTTCATCGCATTCAAGGACGGTCAGGGTGACATCCGCCGCTTCCAGCAAATCATCGCGCGCGTCGGCGACCGCCTGCACTGGATCGGCGGCGCAGGCGACGACTGCGTACCCGCGTACTACAGCCTCGGCGTGCGCACTTACACGAGCAGCATCGCGAATGTCGCGCCGCGCCTTTCGCACCGCATCCACGAACTCGCCTCCGCCCGCACCTCGGCTGCCGATGCGGAACTCGCCGACATCATGCGCGAACTCGTCACCCCGCTCTACGCCTTCCGCGGCCGGAGAAAGGGCTACGAAGTCAGCGTGATGAAAACGATGATGGATCTCACCGGACAGGTCGGCGGCGTCGTGCGCCCACCGCTGAACGACCTGCGCCCGGATGAGGTGAAGGAGATTTCCACGCTGCTGAAGCCGTGGAAGAAGTGGCTGTGAGCTAGTCTCGATTTCACCGCGCCATGCTCGTCTCCCTGCGCATCCGCAACCTCGCCCTCGTCGAGGAACTCGAATGGCAGCCCGGCCCCGGCTTCGTCGCGATCACCGGCGAGACGGGATCGGGAAAAAGCATCATCGTCGGCGCGCTGAAGCTCGTGCTCGGCGAACGCGCGGACAAATCGCTCATCCGCAGCGGCGCGGAAAGCTGCTCCGTCGAATCCGTCTTTCATCCGCCCGAGATCACGAAATTGAACGCATGGCTGGAAGAGCAGGGAATCGAGCCGTGCGAGGACGGCCAGCTCATTGTGAAGCGCACCTTCGCCACCGCCGGCACGAACCGCCAGTTCATCAACGGCAGCGCGACCACGCTGAACGTGCTCAAGGAACTCGGCGACGGCCTCGTGGATCTGCACGGTCCGCACGATCACCAGTCGCTGCTCTCGGTCGAGCGCCAGCTCGATCTCCTCGACTCCTTCGCGGGCGCGGAGTCGCTGCGCGAAAAATATTCGGAACAATACCGCACGCTGAACCGCGCCATCGCCGAGCGCGACGAACTCGCCGGGAGCGAGGCCGCCGTCGAGCGCGAACTCGATTTGCTGCGACACCAGGTGAACGAAATCGAAGCCGCGCGCCTGCGTTCCGACGAGGAGGAGGAGACCGTGGCCCGCTACCACACGGCGTCGAACGGCCAGCGTCTGCTGGAGCTGTGCAGCGGCGCACTGGGCCGTCTCTCTGAGTCGGACGACGCCGCGATGGTGCGACTGAATGAAGTCGGCAAAGTGCTGCGCGATCTGGAGCGCGTGGACCCTGCGGCAAAACGGTTTTCCGACACGCTCCTCCGCGGCCTCGCGGAAATCGAGGAACTCGCCTCGGGCCTCTCGCACTACGCCGAGGACCTCGACCTCGAACCCGCCGCGCTCGCCGAACTCGAGGAGCGCGTGTCGCTCTTCGAGACGCTGAAACGGAAATACGGCGGCACACTCGGCGA
>JANXZI010000204.1 GCA_025355595.1 Spartobacteria bacterium | reverse complement strand
GGACGAGCTTGCCGCGCGTGTCCGCTTGAGCCTTGCGCGCCGCGCGTGCTACATTCCCCGCCATGAGCATCACCGTCACCGTCGAGAATGACACGATCAAGCTGCCCGTGCATGTGCCGGACGGGACGCGACTGGAGATCACGCTGCCCGGCGAGGGTGGTGCCGCAACGGGGCACCGCCATGCGTGGATGCAGAAATACATCGGGGCAGTGAAGGATGGCCCCGATGACGTGGCCGCCCAACACGACCATTACGCGCACGGCGCACCCAAACGGGACGAGTGATGGGGCGCTGTTTTGTCGACACCTATTTCTGGCTCGCGCTCATTCGCGAGCGGGACGCGGATCACCGCCGTGCCGTGGAGTGTTGGGAAAAGCTCGGGGCCGGCGAAATCATCACGACGGCGTGGGTGCTGGTGGAGCTTGCGGATGGGATGAGCCGGCTGGGAAGCCGTGCAGTGTGCGCGCACTTTGTGGAGGATTTGCGCAGAGAGGGCACGGTGCAAGTGATCGAGCCGGATGCGTCGCTGCTGTGGCGCGGCTTTGAACTCTACCGCAGCCGCACCGACAAGGAATGGTCGCTGACGGACTGCATCTCATTCACCGTGATGGCGGATGAAGGGCTGACAGACGCGTTGACGGGCGACCATCATTTCGAGCAAGCGGGGTTTGCGGCACTACTGGCGTAGCTGACCCGCATTGCCAGCCCGCCTCCTTCCGTCGGCGGCTACCAACGCCTACGCCCTTCCGAGATACTCGCCGTTCTCCGTCGAGACCTTGATCTTCTCGCCCTCCTTGATGAAGAGCGGCACCGTGATGTTCTTCCCCGTCTCAAGCTTGGCGGCTTTCTGCACATTGTTCGCGCTGTCGCCCTTCACGCCCTCGGCAGACTCCGCCACCGTGAGGATGACGGTGGATGGCAACTCGATGGTCGCCGCCTTACCCTCGACGTAGAGCACTTCCACGCGCTGATTTTCGGTGAGATAGTCCTTCGCATCACCCAGAAACGACTCGTCGAAACTGACCGTCTCGAACGTCTCGGGATCCATGAAGTGATAGCCGCTGTGATCCTTGTAGGAAAAATCAATCTTCTTCCGCTCCACCTCCACCTGATCCACCTTGTCCGTCGAGCCGAAGCGAATGTCCGCACTCTTCCCCGTGCCGATGTAGCGGATGATCACCTGCACAAACGCGCGCAGGTTGCCCGGCGTGCGGTGCATGATCTCCAGGACGATCGCGGGGTTGCTGTTGTAGCGGATGCACATTCCTTTGCGGAGGTCGTTCGCGTTGGCCATGGTCGGTGAGTTCGGTGGTTTCTTTGCGGGTGGAAAAAGGGCGCGGAATATCCGCACGGGCACGCATGGTGGCAAGAGCGGAGTTGGCGGCGGTCGCGGGCGGTGAAAATTTGCGCCCGGGAAATGTCTGCGTGGCCGGGTGGGGCCGCTGCCAGTTTCACCCGCGCGGGTGGAATTTCCGATGCACCGCCTTCAGCCGGCTGTGCTCGACGTGCGTGTAGATTTGCGTCGTCGAGATGTCCGCATGGCCGAGCATTTCCTGAATGATGCGGAGGTCCGCGCCGCCGCCGAGCAGGTGCGTGGCGAAGCTGTGCCGCAGGAGATGCGGATACACGTTGGTCTCGATGCCTGCGCGCTTCGCCGTCCCTTTCACGATCTGCCAGAGGCGCGAAGTCGTGAGCGATTTACCGTGGTGTGAGAGGAAGACGTGGCTGCCGGTGCGCTTCGAGACGAGTTGCGGACGCTCACGATCGAGATAGGTGCGGATGGCGTCGCACGCCTTCGTGCCGACGGGGATGATGCGCGTCTTGTTGCCCTTGCCGGTCACGCGGATCATGCGCGTCTCGATGTCGAAATTTTCCAGCCGCGCGCCGGTGAGTTCGCTCGCGCGAAGTCCGCTCGCGTAGAGCAGCTCCAGCATCGCGCGGTCGCGCAGGCCGAGCGGCTGCGTCGTGTCCACGGCGGCGAGGAGTTTTTCCACGAGCATCTCGTTCAGCGTCTCGGGGAGGTAGCGCTCCAGTCGCGGCAGCGGCAGCACGTCGGCGAGGTCGTGCGGGATGCGTGTGCGCACGGCGAGCCAGCGGAAGAAAATTTTCAGCGCGACGATCTCCAGCTTGATGCTCGATGAAGCGAGGCCCGCGCGTTTTCGCTCCGAGAGAAAATCCTGCAAGTGCGCGAGGGTGACGGCGGTGGATTCCGTGAGCTGTTTCCGCTGCGCCCACTCGGCGAATGTCTCCAGTGAGCGGCGCGTGGAGAGCTGGTAGTTGTCCGAGAGCCCGCGCTCGGTCGCGAGGTAGAGGATGAAGTCCTCGATGTCCTCGCGCATCACGCCGCCGAGTGGAGGAACGCGGTGAGCGGGCTCGTGGCACTCGCGGTGATGCCGCGCGCCGCGAGTCCCGTCTCGTACGCCTCGCGCCCTGCCTCGACGGCGAGGCGGAAGGCGCGCGCCATGCGGACCGGATCCGGCGCGATGGCGATGGCGGTGTTCACGAGCACGGCCGCCGCGCCCATTTCCAGCGCCTCCGCGGCCTGGCTCGGCGCGCCGATGCCGGCATCCACCACGACCGGCACGGTGCATTGGTCGAGGATGATTTCGATCTGCGCGCGCGTCTCGATGCCACGGTTGCTGCCGATGGGCGAGCCGAGCGGCATCACCGTCGCGCAGCCCACGTCCTCAAGCCGTTTCGCGAGCACGGGGTCGGCATTGATGTAGGGCAGCACGGTGAAGCCTTCCTTCACGAGAATCTCCGCGGCCTTCAGCGTCTCGATCGGGTCGGGCAGCAGGTAGCGCGGGTCGGGATGGATTTCCAGCTTCACCCAGTCGCTGATGCCCGCGGTGCGCGCGAGCCTCGCGAGGCGCACAGCCTCGTCGGCATTCATCGCGCCACTGGTGTTCGGCAGCAGCAGGTATTTTTTCGGGTCAATGAAATCGAGGATGTTCGCGAACGGGTCGCCTTTCCCCGAGAGGTCCGCGCGACGCAGCGCGACGGTGACGATCTCTGTGCCGCTCTCCGCGAGCGCGTCGGCCATCGCGCGGTTCGAGGAAAATTTCCCCGTGCCGAGCAGTAGTCGCGAGCGGAAGGTGCGGCCTGCGATGACGAGCGGTTCAGTGGGCATTGCGCGGGAGATTAGCGGAGCGGAATTCGCGGTGCATCAAAATTGCGAGGGCCTTCCGAGGCGGTGTGAAACGTAGTGTAGCTCTCCAGAGCTGCGAGGGACGGTGTGGGGCGCAGTTCAGGAGAACTACGCTACAGCCGCACCGGCACGCAGTGCGTCGCGAGGAAGCGCTTCACGTCGCCGACGGTGTAGGTGCCGAAATGGAAAATGCTCGCGGCGAGCACGGCGTCCGCGCGGCCTTCGCTCAGGACTTCCGCCATGTGCTCCAGCGAGCCTGCGCCACCGCTGGCGACCACGGGCACGCCGACCGCCTCGCTCACGCGCCGCGTGAGCGCGAGGTCGTAGCCCTGCTTCGTGCCGTCAGCATCAATCGAGTTCAGCACGATCTCGCCTGCGCCGCGGCGCACGGCTTCCTCGGCCCACTCGACGGCATTCCACTTTGTCTCCTCGCGTCCGCCTTTCACGAAGACCTTCCACACGTCGGGCGCGGTGCGTTTGCAATCAATGCTCACGACGATGCACTGGCTGCCGAATTTCTGCGCGCCCGCCGTGATCAGCTCCGGCGTGGCGATGGCGCTGGAGTTGATGCTCACCTTGTCCGCGCCGGCCTTCAGCATCGCGCTCATATCGTCCACCGCGCGGATGCCGCCGCCGACAGTGAGCGGCATGAAGCAGCACGCCGCCGTGCGTTCGATCACCTCCACCATCGTCGCGCGCCCGTGCGCGCTCGCGGTGATGTCGAAGAAAACCATCTCATCCGCGCCCTGCTCATTGTAGCGCTGCGCGAGCGCGACGGGGTCGCCGACATTGCGCAGCCCGCCCTCCTCTGCGCGGCCAAACTGCACGCCGCGCGTGACCTTTCCATCGTGGACGTCGAGGCAGGGGATGACGCGTTTGGTGAACATGTTTTCGAGTTTGCGTGAAAGGCCGCTCTCTCTAGCCTGCGCGCCGCCGGTGTCCAACTGTATGAGCGAAATCCCCCAGCCTCCCACTCCGAAAAAGGAGGCGATCACGCCGCTGCGCGAATCCGCCGCAAGCGAGCTTGCCGACGACACGCCCGACGCGGAACGGAACTACGGCGAAACGCGGCTGTGGCTCGCCGCGCGCGATCCGCGCTCACTTTTTGCGTATTGGGAATTCCGCCCCGAGGAGCATCCCGACGCGTTCGGTGAGGACGGACGCGCGCGATTTTTCCTGCGCATCTTCCGCGAAAGTGGCACGCCCCAGAGCAGCACTGAGGTCGGGCCGGGCGCGGGCAATGTCTTCATTCCCGCGCACTCGCCGGACTGCGGCTACTTCGCGGAGTTGGGATTTTTTGAGGCGGACATCTGGTGTTTCCTCGCGCGCTCCGGCACCACGCGCACGCCGCCGGAGCTTCCGGCCGCAGCCGCTCTGCCCGTCTTCGCCACGATCCCGTCACGCATCAGCCTGGAAAAATTCCGCTCCGCACTCGCACACACCGCGCTCCCCGGCGAGAGCCTCGTGATGACCGCCGCGCGCATCCAGTCCGACGCGCAACGCCACGGCGAATGGACACCCGAACACGAACGCCTCCTTGCAGAAATCCTCGGCGCGGACGCCGCAAACGCTGACGCCACGCCCGCAAATTCCCTCACGCTCACGCAGCGCATCCGGCAAAAGCTCGCTGCCGCGGTGGAAGCATCCGCACCCGGCGCACCGCTCCCCGCGCCGCCGAGCGGAGGCGATGCTTCGTCGTCCGCGTCGAGCTGGATGACGAACGGCTAGGTCTCGTGTCTTGATGAAAATCCGCGGTCGCTTGATCACCCGTCGGCGGTTCCTGTTCGGCTGCCTCGCAGCGGGCGCCGGTGTGGCTTCCTGGACTCGCTTCATCGAGCCGTGGTGGTTCAAGATCGCACGCCACACGGTGCCGCTCGGTCTGGGCGGCGAGCCGCTGCGCCTGTTGCAGCTCACGGACATGCATGCGGATCCGATGCCGCTCGATTACCTCCGCAAAACTTTCCGCGCCGGCCTCGCGCTGAAGCCCGATTTGATCTGTGTGACCGGCGATTTCATCACGCATCAATACGATCAGTGGGACGGATACCGCGCGCTGCTCGCCGAGCTGCCTGCTGTCGCCCCGACATTCGCCATCCTCGGCAATCACGATGGCGGAAAGTGGGCGCACCGCATCGGCTTCCATGACGGCTACGCGGACACCAAGCTCGTCCGCGCGATGCTCGACACCGCGCATATTCCGCTGCTGCACAACCGCCGCGAACGGCTTGCACTCCGCGGGCACGAGATCGATCTCGTGGGCCTCGGAGACTGGTGGGCCGATGAGATGAATCCCAAAGCCGCATTCTCCGGCTGGAAACGCGAACCCGGCGTGCCAGCGATCCTTCTCTCGCACAATCCCGACACGAAGGATCGCCTACTGCCATTTTCGTGGGACGTGATGCTCAGCGGCCACACCCACGGCGGACAGCTCTCGCTTCCGTTCGTCGGCGAACCATTCGCACCCATCCGCGACAAGCGTTTCGTGCGCGGTCTCTACCGTTGGGAAGACCGCTGGCTGCACGTCTCTGCCGGAGTCGGCGCGCTGCACACGGCGCGCTTCAACTGCCGCCCCGAAGTGAGCCTGCTCACGCTCACGTAGCCTCGCAAACCGCGCTGCACCTGAAAACAGAGTGGATCGCGGAGGGATTTTTCATATTCCTCTGCGAACCTCAACACTTCTCCTCCGTGCCTCTGCGTTTTGAAACGACCATCCAATCTGCACGCCGCTCACAAAAACGCGCGCATCCGCTGTCTGCGTCGAGTCGCCACAGCCGGCACGCGAGTCGCGTGTTCCACCCAAAAGCTGCCGCTCGCCGCTGCCGCGATTCTGATGCGTCAGCCCTGCTCGCGCACACCATTCCCGGCGTGACGCAGCAACGCGCCGCGGACATTTTCGCCCGCGCCATGACCGCCGCAAAGACCATCCTCCTCCTAATCCTCTCCAATGTCTTCATGACTTTCGCGTGGTACGCGCACTTGCGCGAGCTGCGGGCGAAGCCGCTCGTGATCGCGATCCTCGCGAGCTGGGGTATCGCGCTTTTTGAATACGCCTTGCAGGTGCCGGCGAACCGGATCGGCTTCGGCTCGTTCACGCTGCCGCAGCTTAAGATCATGCAGGAGGTGATCACGCTCGCGGTGCATTACATGAAGACGCCCCTCTCGCTGAATTTCCTCTGGGCCGGGCTGTGCCTCGTCGGTGCGGTGTTCTTCATTTTCCGCGCGGCGTAAAATCGCGCAAGGAGCAGGGGCGCCCTCGCCCCGAGGATTGCTCCCGGCTGGCCTTTGCGCCGCAAGATTGGCATGGTGATCGTCGTCGCTCGCACGCGATAATTTTCCGATGCAACACGCGCTCACCATTCCGCCCGAGGCTCCCGTGATGGTCCTCCCCGGCGCGGTGCTGCTGCCAAATGGCATCATGCCCCTGCGCATTTTCGAGCCGCGCTACCGGGCCATGCTCGCGTGGGCGCTGGAGCACGACCGCATGTTGTGCATCGCGCAAATGAAGCCGGGCCTCTCGGAGGCCGTGACCGAGGATCAGTTTTTCCACACCGCGGGCATCGGCCTCATCTCCGCATCTGTCACGCAGGCGGATGGCACATCGCACCTCATGCTCGCCGGCCTCGCGCGCGTGCGCTTCACGGGATTCCCGCAGCGTGCGCCCTTCCGCATCGCGCGGATCAAAGTGCTGGAGTCAGTCACGACCGACGCGGACGAGGCCGACACACTCGCCAATGAAATCCGCGGACAGTGCTCGATCCTCCGTGTAAATGGCTCGCCGCTTCCGGATATCTTCACGGAAATGCTCGGCAAAATCACCGACCCGGATGCACTGGCCGACGCCGTGGCGCACTCGCTGATCAGCGATGCCGCCGAACGGCAAAGCCTCCTCGAAGAATCGGACACCACGGCGCGGCTGCGCACAATCACGCGGCTGCTGCGCGAGCAGTTTTCCGGTGGGTAGCGGCTGCTTGAGGAAGAGCGGCGGCGAAGTAGCGTGATGCCATGCAACGTAGCGAGCGAGATGCTGGTAAGATCGTGGACAGGGGTAATACCGGACTCAGCTTTGCAATCTGGGGAAATGAAATCGGGACGCGTGGTGACGACTGCAGAACTCAAATAGGCCGAACTTTCACCCGCACTCCGTCACTGCGGCGAATGCACCGTGCGAACTTCCGGGGCGGAGACACTGGGGCCGGTATTCGTCGGCAGCATGCGCTGCATGCGGTCGAGGCGCACGAGGACGTCGCCGGTGAGCCGGTCCAGCTTCTCGTGCAGGTGCGCGATTTCGAGTTCGGCCTTCAGGTTGATGTCGTACTCGATGTCCGCATGGACGCGCTCCTTTGCCGCCAGCCGGTTCTGGCTGAGCAGCACGAAGACCGAGAGGAAGATCGCCTCCAGCGAAACCGCGAGCGTGAGGAAGCCGAAGGGATACGGGTCGAACTGCGGGATGCCGGGGACATTGATCCAATTCACGATGAGCCAGAAGGCGAAGACGGCGACGTGGATGAGGAGGAAGGTGATGCTGCCCGAAAATTCCGCGATCCAGTCGGCGGCTTTCTGGATGACGGTGCGGTGGTCCTCGCTCTCCACGTTCACATTCCGGGTCGCGGTGTGGCGGAGTTGCTCGACGGTCGTGCGATGGCGGCGGCCCATGGCGGCGAGCAGATCCATGGCGGCCTGCGGGCGGATCTGGAGGAATTTTTCCAAGTCCCCTCGCTCCAGCCGCAGCGCCTGCGTGTCCTGGATCGCGATGACGGACGCGCTGCGCGTGCCGCTGTCGAGCATTGAGAGTTCGCCGAAGAAATCGCCGCGGGTGGCGACTTCGAGCACGATGCGCTCGCCGGTGTCATTCTTGAAAAACACCTCCACCTCGCCCGAGCTGATCACGAAGATGGCGTCGCCCGGCTCGCCGTAGTTGAAGATGGTCTGCCCCGCGGAAAAGCTGACGACATCGAGCTGCGCGGCCAGTTCGGTGCGCTCGTTGTCGTCGAGCAGTTCGAAGAGCGGGACTTCCTTGAGCAGATCGGCTTCGGGAGACATGGCGGGAGCACTACCCGCTCGCGCGCGGTCGCGCAAGGGGCGCGCGTGTGCGGCGGGGGAGACGCGTGAAAAATTGTGCGCAGACATCGTTGCGACTCCAACGCGTGAAAATTCCAACCTCAGTGGAGGTAGATGAATTCCTTCACGTTGAAGAGGACATGCGCGAAGTCGGCCCATGACTGCTCGTCCGCGAGCAGGCCCGCGCCGTAGAGCGAGCGCTGCTCGGCGAGGAATGTGTGGGCGTCCGTGAGTTCGGCGGGCGTCGGCGGGCGGCTGAATGCGGCGAGATACATCTGCCGCACGCGCGGCGGTTCATCGGCGTCGTCGGGCAGGCGCTTTGCCCACAGTTTCGCCTGCTCCACGACGAACGGATCGTTCATGAGGATGAGCGCCTGCGCGGGGACGTTCGAGACGTTGCGGCGGCCCATCGTCATGAAGGGAATCGGCGTGTCGAACGCGAGCATCATGGGCTGGAGGAAATTCCGGCGCACGGCGGTGTAGATGCTGCGGCGTCCGTCGCCGTCGAGCGGGCCGCTGCGCGAGGGCTTGCCACGGCCGTCCATGAATGCGCTGAGGAAGACCGGCACGGGCGGTCCGCCGAGCTTCGGATCGAGCCGGCCGGAAATCGCGAGCATCGCATCGCGAATCGCCTCGCCTTCGAGACGGCGGAGGTTGGCGCGATGGAGAAGAAGATTTTCCGGATCGGCTTGCTCGGCGGCGGCATCCGCGGGCGCGCTGGACATCGCGTAGGTGCGCGAGAGGACGATCTCACGGATGAGTTTTTTCACCGACCAGCCCATGCCTGCGGCAGTTGAGAGTTGAGGGCTGAGGCTTGAGAGGCCGGCTGGGGCATTGAAGCGTGCGGCGAGATAGTCGAGCAGTTCGCGATGCGACGGCGGTTGGCCGAGCACGCCGAGATTGTCCACCGACTGCACGATGCCGCGGCCGAAAAGGTGATGCCACACGCGGTTCACGATGACGCGAGACGTGAGCGGGTTCGCGGGATCCGTGATGCGCTGGGCAAGGTCCAAGCGCCCGCTGCCGTTCTTGATTTCGGACTGCGTGGGTCCGCCGATGGCCTCGAGGAAACGCCTCTGCACCTGCGCGCCCGCGAGCTTCGACTGGCCGCGTGCGAGGAGGAATTCGTTCACGCCGCTGCCATCGAACATCGCGGGTGCGGTCTGCGAGCTTGGGCGAATCTTTGCGGTGAGTTCGCGCTGCTGCGCGAGCAGCGGCTGCACGGCGTCGGCGAGCGTGCGGCGCGCGGGGCTCCCGGCGGGTGCGAAGAGATCGAGCTTGCGCACGAGCCAGTCGGCGAGCGCTGCGTCGTCGCCGATTTTGTCGGTGCGAATGTTTTCACACACCTCGAGAAGCACCCGTTGCAATGCCTCGGCGAGCGCAATGGGTGAGGTGATCGCCGTGCGGGAACCGGGATCGCTCGGATCAGGAATTTTCTGACCACGGACTTCACGGATGGCACGGATGTTTTGTTGAGGGGGATCAATCAGCGGACCGGACGCAACCGTCGCAGGGGGAGCCTTCTTATCCGTGTTCATCCGTCCAATCCGTGGTTCGCCTTCCGTGTGATCCTGCTGTGATTCGTGGGCAAGGTTCCCGCCGTGCAGCGCGGTGAGCAGGCGTGCGCTGGCGTCGCCGGGGAGCGGAGGTTTTTCCGCGGACTGCACGACCATGGCGATGGCGCACTCTCCGTCGTCTGCAGGCGAAAACTCCACGTGCAGCCGGTGGCCGTCGTAGCTCTTGAGTTGATGCTCGACCCACTGCCAACGATTACCGTCGGCTTTCCATTCCTTGAGCAGCGCTCCGTGCAGCGGGCCGGCGATCAGCTCGTGCGAATTCACCGCCGCATACGCGCAGCCTGCGCCCTTCGCGAGATACCAGAGGCGTTCGCCGGTGAGCGTGACATCCGGCGTGCGGAGCGTTTGCTCGGAGCGCTCCCAAGTGCCGAGCTTGCCGTGGTCGCGACCGGCATTTTTCACCGCGAGCGATTTCCACGCGGTGTCGCGGACGGCTGCGGCGCGCACGTTGATGCCGAGCAACGGCTGGTCGGCGCTGCCGCCGAAAATCGGATCGCCCGCGCGCAGCGGACGCGTGCCGAAGCTGAATCCGTCTTGCATCCACGGCGTGCCCGGAGGCGCGACCGGGAGATCGCGGCTTGCACTCGCGCGTTTCGATTCGCCAGCAAGCGAATGGGCTGGCGAATCGTCGGCGCGACATTTGCCCGTGTAGTCGGCGACGATCTGCTCGGGCAAGAACTTCCGCGGTGCGGCCTCGCGTTTTTCCAAGTCCGCGAGCACCGCCGCGAATGCCTTCGTGAAAGTTTTCACCTCATCCGTGTTCACGGTTGTCGCCATTTTCGCGAATGCGTGCAGAGGATTCTGCGCGTCGGTTTTCGCGAGCTTGAGCTCGGCGGCGAGGCGCTCGGTGAATGCGGAATCATTCGCGCCTTCGTCGGGCGGCGGCGTGCCGTTCGGGACGCGCAGCACGGTGTGCGCGGCCATGAGCGCATCAGCCAATCGTGCGACGCGTGGTTCGATCGCAGCCGCCACATTTTTCAAAAGCGCGGCGCGTGTGGCGGTGCGCACGCGGTCGAGCTGCTGCGCGATTTCGCGGTGCGGCTCGAGCGTCTCGAAGCGCGCCTGCCGGTATCCACTGCTGATGAGGTAGCCCTGCATCGCGTAGTAGTCGCGCTGCGAGATGGCGTCGAACTTGTGGTCGTGGCAGCGCGCGCAGCCGATGGTCACGCCGAGGAACGTCTTGCCCATCACGTCGAGGCGATTGTCCATGCGGTCGGCCTCGTCCTGCCGGATGTCCACGGGCGAATGCACCTCCTCGCCGAGGAACCAGAAGCCCGTGCCGAGGATGGATTCATTTGCGCCGGTCTGCGCATTCACGCGCGCCGGGAGAAGGTCGCCCGCGATGTGCTCGGCGGCGAAACGGTCGTAGGGCACGTCGCTGTTCAGCGCGCGCACGACGTAGTCGCGATACTGCCAGGCGTTGGGAATTTCCGGGTCGAACTCGTGCCCGCGCGTCTCGGCGTAGCGCACGAGGTCGAGCCAGTGCCGCGCCCAGCGTTCGCCAAAGGCGGGCGAGGCGAGGAGGCGATCCACGGTCGCGGCGAGGAGTGACTGGTGACTGGTGACTGGTGACTGGTATTCGCCCACGAACGCCTCCACGTCCTCGGGCTTCGGCGGCAGGCCCGTGATGGCGAAAGTAAGGCGTCGGAGCAAAGTCGCGGCGTCAGCGTCCGGCGCGGGCTTCAGCCCTTTCTCCTCCAGCTTCGCGAGGATGAAACAGTCGGCATCCGTGCGCGGCCATGCGGAATCTTTCACCGCAGGTGCCGGCGAATTCAGCAATGGCTGCCAGCACCAGTGCTCCTGCCTGCGCTGCTGGAGATCAAAAACTTTCTTCTTCGCGACCTTCGCGCCCGCGTTTGGCGACGGCGAGTCCGCCGTCTGCGGCCACGGCGCACCCGCCTTCACCCAGGCCTCGATGTCCGCGATCTGCTGCGGGGCGAGCGCCTTTTTCGGCGGCATCTGCATGTCGGTATTCTTCCAGCGGATGGCCTCGATGAGCAGGCTCTTCTCCGGATCGCCGGGCGTGATGGCCGGGCCGGTGTCCCCGCCCTTGAGCCACGCCTCGCGGCTGTCGAGCATCAGCCCGCCCTTGAGCTTTTCCGAAGTGGAGCTGTGGCACTTGTAGCACTGCTCCGAGAGCACCGGCCGGATGCGCTTCTCAAAAAACTCCGCGCTCTCCGCAGGCTCCGCCGCGGCGGAAATGCTACGCGCAAAAAGCGAGAGCGCGCCGATGAGCGGCAGTGAAAAACGTGCCTCGCGCAAAGGCCCAAAGGCGCAAAGTGGGGAAGTGCTTGCTGGATGCCTTTGCGACTTGGCGCCTTTGCGTGACCCCGATTCCGGATCATTTTTTCCGTCTTTCAAAAGCTGGAGTTCATGGGGCATCGGGCGGTTTCAGTTTTTTGGAAATCAATAGTGATGCCTTAGCGTGGCGATTTCAACGGCCTGTTCCGTCACGCGATAGACAAACCGATGCTCGGCATCAATCCGCCGCGACCACCATCCGGCCAGTTGATGTTTCAATGGCTCCGGCTTGCCGATGCCTTCATACGGACTGCGCCGGACCTCTTTGATGAGCTGGTTGATTCGGCGAACCATCGAGCGGTCCGTCTCCTGCCAATGCAGGTAGTCCTCCCAAGCCTCGTCGGAAAAGACGAGCTTGCGCTTCATGCCTTCAAGTCCACGGCACGCGTGACGCCCTTGCCTGCATCGAGCTGCGCGATGGCGCTCATGATGCGCCTGGCGTTCTTGGGATTCTTGAGCAGGTAAGCGGTTTCCTCCAGCGCCTCATAGTCTGCGAGCGACATCATCACGACCGCCTGTTCGCGGTTGCGCGTGATGACGATCGGCGTGTGGTCGTCGCAAACCTTGTCCATAGTTGCGGCGAGATTTTCCCGAGCGGCGGTGTAAGAAATGGCGGTCATGGCTGGACAGTATCCTGTCCATGTTTGCGGGTCAAGGCGTGCAGCGCTTCTGTCACCTGCATAGCAACCCAATTGAGCCTTGCCATTTATTCGGCGAGCCGATACCCGCAAAGAAAGAATGCTACGGCTCCTCCGGAATGCGCTGAAGAAGGCGTTTCTTTCACGAATCACCACACGGGCTGTGTTGCCCCTCGTTGCCGTGATACCGCCGCTGTTGCTGGCGGAGTCACGCAGGCCAACGCCGTGGCCGCATACCTTTTTTGATTGGTTCAATCCGTGGCTCGACGCACACGCATTCTGGAAACTCGGCTTCGTCTGCTGGCCGGCGATCTGGATTTTAGCAGGTTGCGGAATGGCATGGCTGCGGGACTGGCTCCACGCAAAAGACAACCTCGGAGCCAGCGAGATTGCCGTTCTCCTCCGTGCGCTCGACAATCCGGTCGGAAGAAAGCTCAAACGGTTCGGCAAAGTGGCGAAGCGTATGAACGGCCGGAATCCGCCATCTACCGCCGCCGAGGTGTTTCGTGAGATCACCCAACCCGACGAGCAGATCCTCCTGCTTGCTGAGGCGATTTACATCTTCTTCAGCAATGATCACAACCCTGATCTCCTCAGGGTCAGTCTTGCGCGGATGGAAGGTGACCGGATCGTAGCGTGGGAGGCATTCGCACCGCACGGCGCGCCACCATCGAGCGGCCCGGAGGATTTGCGATCACCAGACGCAACGATGTCGCGCGCCGCGAAAGGGAGGGAAATGATCATCATTCCAAACATCGCAAAGGAATCGAAGAAGAGTGCAAAGAAGCGCAAATATGTCTCTGGTCCGAACGCCTCTGGCAGCGAAGGGTCTATGATCTGCTTTCCGATCGTGGACGAAGAACTCAACGCCGTTCCATTTGTGATCAATATCAAGTCCTCACTAAAAAATCACTTTGCAACGGACAAGGTAGCCCGATACAGGTTCATCTTGCAGCGGTTTTCCGAGCGTATTGCGATGGAGAACCGACTGCGCATCATCAAAAACGCCACCAACAACCAACCGTGAAAACCCTCGTTGCAGATTCTCTGCCGAAGGCGAGAACAGTTGATGAGCTTCGCCAGGAGCTCCAGCATATCAGGACGCAAGCCGACAAGGATCTGCGCGACCTGAACAGCGGGCGGCGAACCACTACGGGAATCCTGACGAGGCTCCTCGAATGGTTCCGACGCAAAAAAGACTAGTCCGACCCTCCAACTGAAAAAGGCGCATCCCACAGGATGCGCCTTTTTCATTGCTACGACGTTTTCACGCGCTCGTGTCGGTGAAAACGAACTCACTCACATTTGGATATCTCGCAGCGCAGGTTACTTCATTGGCACCCCATCGAGCGGTGTCCCGTTGGTGTCGAGGATTTGGAATTCGTGGATGCCGCCCTTTTTTTCCCGCTCGAAGGTCCACACGACCTTCTTGTCGCGCGTGACTTCGAGCAGCTTCACCTTCTGGTCGCCCGCGCCGTAGCTCGTGATGACCGTGTTGCCGTTCGGCAGACGCTGCGCGCCGCACGGGTCCTTCAGCAGCGGCTCGGGGAGGTCGGCGTTGGTGAGCTGCCAGACGATTTTGCCGGCGGCGTCCACCTCGACGACGGTGTTGCTGTGCGTGAGGTTCACGAGCGTGTGGCCGTCGGGCAGGCGGATGGCGGTGAAGGGCCACGCCTCCTTCGGCTCCTCGGGCGTCTTGAACTCCCACACGATTTTCCCCTCGGGCGTGTATTCGCGCACGACCTTGTCGAGGAGCTGCGGGACGAGGTAGTTGCCGTTCGCGAGCTTGCGCGCCATGCGGCTTTCCATGTGCGCGTTTGCGTTCTGGCATTGCAGCGGAAACTCGACGGCGATCTTCCCGTCGCGCGTGACTTCGAGCAGCCGCGGCTTCGCACCGGCCTCGGTGAGCATGATGTTGCCGTTCGGCAAAAGCTGCGCGGTGTTCACCTCGGATTGCGTGCCTTTAAATTCGAAGACGATCTTGTTCTCGCGCGTGACCTCGACGACTGCGCCGCCGGGGTAGTCCTTGTTTTTCGAGACGGCGAGAAGGAGGTTGCCATTCGGCAGCACGAAGCCGTCGCGCGTGGCGGCGGGATAGCTCCAGAGCGGCTTTCCGCCGTTGTCTAGGATCGCAGTCTCGCCGCCGGCGATGAAGAAGGTGTGGGTTATTTTCGAGGGCTCGGGGTCGGCGGCGAACAGGGAGGACGAGACGACGGAGAGGAGGGTCAGGAGGGTGTGACGCATGGGGTGGT
>JANXZI010000100.1 GCA_025355595.1 Spartobacteria bacterium | reverse complement strand
CGATTCCGGCCTGGGCGCAGGTGAGCGCGGCCGAATTCGGAAATTACCAGTGGCAGCAGCGCCACACAGTCACCAACGCCCGCCAGTTGCGGGAAACCCTCGGCACGCTTGTGCCGGAGACTTTTTACGCCGACCTCGAAGCCGGCATCGCGCACGCCCCGATGGCGCTCCGCATTTCGCCCTACCTCCTCGCGCTCGCCGACTGGGCCGCGCCGCTCACCGATCCGATCCGCACGCAATTCCTCCCTCTGCGCTCGCAACAGGAAGCGGATCACCCGATGCTGCGTTTCGACTCGCTGAACGAGCGCGAGGACTCGCCCGTGCCCGGCCTCACGCACCGCTATCGGGACAAGGCGCTCTTCCTCCCGCAGCCGAGCTGCCCGGTGTATTGCCGCTTCTGCACGCGCAGCTACGCGGTGGGAAATGACACGGAACTCGTGGAGAAAATGAAACTCACCGCGGGAGCCGGGCGCTGGGACGCGGCGTTTGCCTACATCGAGTCGCAGCCGCAGCTCGAGGACATCGTGATCTCCGGCGGCGACACGTACAATTTGAAGGCCGAGCACATTGAGGAAATCGGCCGCCGCCTGCTCGGGATGCCGAACATCCGCCGCATCCGCTACGCGACGAAAGGACTCTGCGTGCTGCCGCAAAAAATCCTCACCGACAGTGCGTGGCTCGATGCGCTCACGCGCGTCGTCGAACTCGGCCGCACGCTGCACAAGGACGTGGTCGTGCATTCGCACTTCAACCACCCGAACGAGATCACCGGCTTCACCGAGGACGCCCTCGGACGCATGACCGAACGCGGCATCCACGTCCGCTGCCAGACCGTGCTCCAGCGCGGTGTGAACGACGACGCCGACGTGATGACGCTCCTCGTGCGCAGGCTCAGCTACATCAATGTCCACCCGTACTACGTCTATGTGCACGACATGGTCCCCGGCGTCGAAGACCTCCGCACCCCGCTCCATGTCGCGCAAAATTTGGAGCGCCATGTGCGCGGCGCGACCGCGGGCTTTAACACGCCCGCCTTCGTGCTCGACGCACCCGGCGGCGGCGGCAAGCGCGACGTCCATACGCCCGATTTCTACGACCTCCGCACCGGCGTCTCCGCCTTCACCGCACCGAGCGTGAAGGCCGGGAAAAAATTTCTCTTCTTCGATCCGATCTCCTCGCTCGACGAGGAAGCCCGCTGGCGCTGGACGCAGCCTGCACAGCGGCGCGCGATGATCGAGGAAGCGGGAGGAATTTAAGGTTTAAGATTTTGTTTTAGGATTTGGCGGAAACGCTCCGTGGACCCACGCGAGGTCCGCAGTCGGAGAAATCTTAAATCTCCAATCCAAAATCTTAAATTCGATCCGGGCACATTCGCATTTGCCAAGCGCCGACCCGCCCCCCATATTCCGCGCCCCTTTTTTTATGAACTGGATCGGCCTCATCACCAATTTGCTCACCGCAGTCAACGTCCTCGTCTGCCTGCTCATCGTTCTGCTGGTGCTCCTGCAGCGGCCAAAGGATCAGGGTCTCGGCGCGGCATTTGGCGGCGACACCGCGAGCAATATCTTTGGCGCACAGACCACGAATGTCCTCGCGACACTGACCCGCTGGCTGGGCTCGATCTTCCTCGCGCTGTGCCTGCTCATCGCCGTCCTCGGCACGCACGACAGCAAACGGCAGGGGGAAATCAAAAAATTCATCGAACAGAAAAGGCTGGAGCAGGTTGAACGCGACAAGCAGAAAGCCTCCGAGGAAGCCGCGAAGGCCGCATCCGCAGCCGTCGGCGCGGAGAAGAAGCCTGCCGTTCCGTCCTCCACCACTTCGCCGCCCGTCACGGTTCCGTCGTCCGTGCCACCACCGGAAAAGCCAGGTGACAAAAAGCCCGACGCCCCGGTCAAGCCCGCGACGGAAACTCCGAAGCCGGAGACAAAGCCTGCCGACAGCAAACCTGCGGAGGTGAAGCCCGCGGAGCCGAAGCCCGCTGAAGTGAAGCCGGCTGCGGAGCCCGCTCCGCCAAAAGCCGAGGAGCCTAAGCGGGTCACGCCGAAGCCTGCCGAAATACCTGCCGTCCCGCCGCCCGCCGAGCCGAAGCCGAGCGAGCCAAAGCCCGCGGACATACCTGCGGAGCCCAAGCCCGCAGGCAGCAACTAGCCGCGGGGCAACCCCGATCGGGATAAGGCAGGCGCACTCGGACGAGCGCGGACGTGAGCTTCCGCTCATGCCGACGATGTTCACCGCCCCGCCATTTTCGCCCTGCCGGAGATTGTCGTCGCAAATGCCGGAGGCCGCGCTATTCATTCTCTGAGTCGCGCCCCCGACTCTCCGCCACACCTCCACAGCCATGAAACGCATCGTCCTCTCCGCCTCCATCGCAGCCTGCTCCGTCCTCGTCTGGACGGCCCCCGCCTCCGCCGCAAAGCCCAACAAAAAAAACCAGCCCGCGACACCCGCGCCCGTGGCGGTGAAGAAGACCGAGCAGCCCGAGGCCACGCCACTGAAGTCGGAGCTGCCGTCCGCGTGGCGCACGTGGAGTGACCCGGCCGGGAACAAGATCGAGGCACAATTTTGCTCGCTCTACGGGAACATCCTCACGGTGCAGACGCGCGAGGGGAAGACACTGCAGATGTATCTCATGAACCTCGTGCCCGCGGACCGCACGTTTGCGAACGACTACATGAAGCGGATGCGCGCGAATTCCTTCGCCGACGACTACGTGAAGAAGGCGGCGTATCACATTGATTTTCTCATCGGCTCGACGCTGGTCGCGAAGAAGCAGCAGTTCAACCAGCCGGCGACGGACGAGCAATTTGTGCGGCGCATCTACCTGGATGCCGTCGGGCGCATCCCGACTGCGGAGGAGGCGTCCACATTCCTCGCCGAGAAGGCGCCGGACAAGCGCGCGAAGCTGATCGACAAGCTGCTCTACTCGCCCGGCTACACGATGAACATGTACAACTGGATGGGCGACATGCTGCGGCTGAAGGACACCTTCGGCAAAGGCGTGCCGGCTTTCACCTTCCAGGACTGGCTGAAGGATCAGCTCCATGCGGATCGCCCGTGGGATTCGCTCGTGCGGACGATGCTCACGGCGGATGGCAAGCTGTGCGACAACGGCGCGGTCGGCTTTCTCGAATACGACGCGCAGATGCCGCTCGATGGCGTGTCGAACCTGCTCACCACTTTCCTCGGCGCAAATGTCGCGTGTGCGCAGTGCCATGACCACCCGCTCGCGGACTGGAAGCAGCGCGACTTTTACCAGATGGCGGCGTTCTTCGGCGCGAGCGACGGGCTCGATGAAAAAATGCTCGGCGCAGGCAAGAAGCTCGCGAAGAACAAGAATGCCACCGGGGGGCTGAACAAGGGCATGGTGCAGAAAATCGCGAGCGCGAATGCGTATCGCATGGAGGACACAAACAAGCAGAAGCTCACTTTCCCGAAGGACTACAAATACAGCGATGTGAAGCCCTCGTCGCCCGTCACGCCGACGCTCATCTCGTGGAGCAAGGCGGACGCGAAGAACCCGGCCTACAAAATCAACACGTCGAACCCGGTGCAGCTCCGCGATGAGTTCGCGAAGTGGATGACGCATCCGAACAACCCGCGCTTCGCCGAGAACATCGCGAACCGCGTGTGGAAAAAAGTCTTCGGCCTCGCCGTGCAGGAGCCCGTGTCGGACCTCGACGATCTGTCCAAGGCGAGCAACCCCGCGCTGCTCGCGCATCTCGCGATGATCATCAAGGTCGGGCGCTTCGACCTGCGCGAGTTCCAGCGCGTGCTGTTTAATTCCGTGACCTACCAGCGCGCCGCGAGCGCGTCGCCAGACCTCGAAAAAGGCCCGTATCTTTTCCCCGGCCCGCTGGTGCGCCGCCTGACGGCCGAGCAGGTATGGGACAGCCTCGTGGTGCTGAGCGTCGGCCCCGATGTGGACAACATGATTCTGCGCCGCGGCGACGACGAGAAGCTGATGTCCCTGCCTGGCAATGCAGTGACGGAGGAAAATTTCAAATACGTGATCGAGCGCTTGGGACACTCCGGCGCGGCGATGGGCGGCGGGAAAAAAGGCGGCGGCGGCAGTGAGAAGGCCCTCCTCGCGGAATATCAGGGCGGCAAGCCGCAGCAGCGTTTCGGCATGATCCTCGCCCGCGCGAGCGAGCTTCCGCAGCCCGCGGCGGAGACGCATTTCCTGCGGCTCTTTGGCCAGAGCGATCGTCTCATCTCCGACACGAACACAACCGACGGCAGCGTGCCGCAGGCGCTCATGCTGATGA
>JANXZI010000081.1 GCA_025355595.1 Spartobacteria bacterium | reverse complement strand
GTTGATCTGCGGAAAGCCGACGCTGCGCGCAAAATTATACGCGCGGTAGATTTCATCCTCGCGGTGCGCGCGGCCGTTGATCTCCAGAATGTGCTTCTCGAAATTTTCCACGCCGAGCGAAAGCCGCGTGACGCCGATCTGCCGCAGCGCACTGAGTTTCGCCTCGGTGAGCGTGCCGGGCTCGGCCTCAAATGCGACTTCCTCCGCGTCGTCCCACGGCAGCAGCGCCTTCATGCGATCCGTCAGCGACGTGAGTTGCGCGACGGAAAGATAGCTCGGCGTGCCGCCGCCGAAATACACAAACTTCGGCCTGCGTCCCGCGATGCGTGGCGTGCGCGCATACATTTCGAGTTCGCGCATTCCGTGATCGAGGTAGCCCTTGATGTCGTCGGCGTTCTTGTCGGTATAGACGCGGAAGTAGCAAAAGTGGCAGCGCTTCCGGCAAAACGGGATGTGAAAATAAACGCCGAGCGGTGTGCCCTGCGGCGCGGGCGCTTCGAGCACGCTGCGGACTTCGGCGACCTTCGCCTTGTCCCAGAATGAAAATGGCGGGTAGTTCGCGACGAAATAATTGCCGGCGGTCGTGTCATCACCATCGGTGAGGAGTCGGTCAAAAAGTTCAGCGGTGTTCGGAGGCATGACGGTTGAATCCTCGGCGAGCACGCAGGCGCTGGCAACGAAATAGTGTGTGTGCGTAGTAATTCCGCCCCTCGCGAATTTTCCACGCACCACGCCTTTTACGGGCCGCATATTTCCACGGCCGATGGAACTTCACCGCTCCATGCCGACGCCAAACTGGCATCCGGCACGCACGGCCTTGCGGCCTTCGAAATCGATCTCCAGCATTTTCTCGCTGTGGACGGCTGTGCCGGTTTCGTCGGTGAGATGCGTGACGATTTTGCGCGTGGCGGTTTCGATCACGTCGCCGGTGGAGGGGTAGGCAAACTTGCCGTCCATGCTAAAAGTGACCCAGCCGGGCTCGTCGCGGACCTCGATGCTGGCGACCTGCTTGGGCGGCGTCACCGTCGCATCGAAGATATGCATGCGGTGGTTGAATGCGTCGCAGACCCACAGTTCCTTTTCATCCGGCGTGAGGCCGATGCCGTGGCTCGGGCAGCCGTGGCGCGCGACCTTGCCCTTTGCAAAGCCCTGCACCTCGACGCGTGCGAGCATCCTGCCAGATTTCAGATCGCCGATTTCGAAGCCGAGGAGATCATTCACGTTCATGTAGCCGAGCGTCTGCCTGCCATTCACCGTGAAGGGCCGGATCGCCGCGCTGAACGGGCCGACCTGCCGGACGATCTTGTGCGTGGCGGTGTTGGCGATGGCGAGAGTCTTCGAGCGCAGTCCTGCGAGATACGCCTCCTTGCCGTCGAGTCCGTAGTTCGTGTTGTGCGCGCCCGGCTGCGGCTCCACTCGCGCGAGCACGTCGCCCGTCGCCGCATCGAGCGCGTGCCAGTGATCCTTCTCGAAGCTCGGCTGGTAGATCGTTTTTCCATCCGGCGAAATGGCCATGCGGTCGCAGCCGCCGTCGTATTTTTTCTCCCACACGATCGCATCGCTCGTGAGGTCGAAGGAAATCAGTTCCCCGATCGTGCTCACGTAGAGTCGCTGGAGCGACACGCTCGCGCACACGCCCTTCACATTGTCCGGCTTGCCCTTCGCGTCGAGGCCCGCGGACTGGATGCGCCGTATGAAGCGGTGCCCGGCATCCATGTCGAACACGAGCACACCGTGTCCACCGCGCGCGAGGTCGTTGCGAATGCCCGGCACCGCGACGTAGAGGTAGCGGTGCGCGGCGGTGTCCTCTGCGAATGAGAAGTGTGGAAGCAGCGCCGCTAGTGCCGACAGTGCGAGAAAATTCAGCAGGCGGGACGCGAGTGAGTGCATGCGCGGATGCTGCGCGCGGCGTGCGGTGCGGTCAATCGCGTCACTGAGATTGCAACGAAATGGCCGCGTGATTTTTTCCATTTGCGTCCCGCATTCCGCGTTCCGGTTTTGCCTTGCCTCGCGATGTCCGGTTCGCGCCGACGCGATGCAACGCCGCTGAGGTTGATGATGATTTTGATGCGTTCGCCCGGGGTAGTCGCTGCGCTCCAACCCTGGGCTGGCCGACATCGCCCGTCGGTCAGCCAGGCTGCGCTTCTCCGCCGCCTGCCGGCAAGCGATTCGATGGGCGTGGCGCTGAGGTGAGGCGTGGAGACCTGGGGGCAGCACGCTGCTTGCAAAATCAAATGGCTCGCAGATGGCGGGAGACCGGCGCTACAAGACAAGAATTCCCCGATGCGCGGCAGCAGCCCGACGCCTTCCCCCTCGCACGCCGCCACACAACCATGAAAAATACAAAATCCCACCACTTGCCCCGTCTCGCCGCCCTGCTGGGGGCACTGCTCCTGGGGGCCTGCGCAACCACCACGCGCGCGCCCAGCGCGAACGAGCAGACCCATGTCGCCGCGGTCGAGGTCTCCCATCCTGATCGCGCCTCCGCGGCCGGCTTTGCCGACACACTGCGCGAGGCGGTGCTCCGGGAAGGCGCGCTGTATGGCAACGCCGGGCGGCCAATCACCCTGCGGATTGCTCTCACGCGCGTGCATTTCAAGAACCCCGTGCAGACGCTGGTCATGGGCGACAACAACTACGTCTATGGGCAGGTGGCCGTGATCGATCCGGTCACGGGGCAGCAGTCGTCGGCCTTCACTGTGAAGGTGGACGACAGGCGGGGTGTGACCGCCGGCTCTGTCGCCATGAAGGTGCTCGGCATGGCCGATCCGGTCGGGGTGATGAACGTGGTGAACACGGTCACCATCAACCGCTCCACCGCCGCGGCTGCGATGAGCGAGAACTTCGCCACCGCCGCGCTGCGCAAGACCTATGGCGACGTCAGGGCGAATGCCGTGGCAGCGGAGCGCAAGGCGCAGGCGAAGGCGCATTAGCCAGATACTCCGCGCGATTCCGCCATCGTGCCGCTGTGGACGACTGGGAGCATCGCGAGGATCACCGTTGCTGATTCGCAATTCCCGAATCGCAAAGTGCCCGGCTCCTTCCTTCGTCGGTTGCTGATTTAGCCCGCGATCTTTTTATAGGGTCCGCCTTCGTTCAGCGTCGGGCGCTCGGGACGGCCTTTGTATTTGTAAACGAGGTCCATGTTGCCGAGGCCCATGAGCCACAGGATTGTCGCGTGGATGTCGTGGACGTGCAGGCGATCCTCCACCGCGTGGAGGCCGACCTCGTCGGTGCTGCCGATGGTCTGGCCACCCTTCACTCCGCCGCCGGCCATCCACATTGTGAAGCCGGTCGGGTTGTGATCGCGTCCGTCGCCTTTTTCGCTCTGCGGGGTGCGGCCAAATTCGCCGCCCCAGACGACGAGCGTGCTGTCGAGCAGGCCGCGGGATTTCAGATCGTTCAGCAGGCCGGCGATCGGCTTGTCGGTCGAAAGGCAGAGCTTGCTGTGGTTCGCCTCGATTTTGGTGTGCGCATCCCACTTGCTGCCGGCGCCGCTGTAGAGCTGGACGAAGCGCACGCCGCGCTCGACGAGACGGCGCGAGAGGAGGCACATTTTCCCGAACTCGGCGGTCTCCTTGGAATCAATGCCGTAGAGCTTTTTCGTCTCATCGCTTTCCTTCGACATGTCCACGGCCTCGGGCGCCTCGGCCTGCATGCGGAAGGCGAGCTCGTAGCTGGCGATGCGGGCGTCGAGTTCGCTCTGGAGCTGGCGCGTGGCGGCGTGCCCGCGGTTGAGCGTGTTGAGAAAGTCGAG
>JANXZI010000042.1 GCA_025355595.1 Spartobacteria bacterium | reverse complement strand
AAACGGCTGCGTCGTCAACATCACGGCCAGCCGGATCAGCCAGGATCGTTTGCGAAAAATCCGCGTCTTTCAAAAGGACGCCTATCTCTCGCTCGATTACCAAAAGCAGGAGGGCTACCTCCTGCGGCTCGCCGGGGAAGGGGAGAAGGAGAGTTCATTCCTCGGAAAAATTTTCGGCCTCGCGACGGATGCCACGATCATCACGGAGTTCGCCGGCAAGCGCATCGTGCGCGAGCCGGTGGCGATTGAAAAAGACGAGCCGCTGAAGCGCGAACTCGTGTCCTTCGTCGAGTGCGCGCGCGCCGGTGCGCAGCCAAAGGTCTCGGGCCGCGAGGCGACGGCGGCACTGGAACTCGCGCTGGAAATCACGCGGCAGATCGAGGCGGCAAACGTGAAGCCCGCATGAAGTTTTACGTCGTCGCCGGCGAAGCGAGTGGGGATGCACGCGCTGTGGAACTCATGCGTGCCTTGCGCACGCTGCGTCCAGACATCGAGTTCCTCGGCGCGGGCGGGCGCGAGATGCGCGCATTCGCGGGCGAGGTGATTTTCGACTGGGCGGATGAAGCCGTCGTGGGCCTGTGGGACGTTCTGAAAAAATACGGTTACTTCCGCGCGCAGTTTCATCGGATGCTCGCGGAGATCGAAGCTGCGAAACCGGATGCGCTCATCACGATTGACTATCCCGGCTTCAACATGCGTCTCGCGAAGGAGGCGAAGCGGCGGATGCCGAAGCTGCGCACGATCCACTACATCTCGCCGCAAGTGTGGGCATGGCACCGCGGGCGCATCCCGAAGATGGCGAAGTTCCTCAATCTCATGCTGTGCCTGTTTCCATTCGAGCTTCCGCTCTACGCGGATGCCGGACTGCGCGCAGTGTGCGTCGGCCATCCGCTGCTCGACTCGCTCGAAGCGAAACGAATCGCAATCCCTGCCTCCACCTCTTCCGCTGAGTCTCACTCTCCTGCCGCTGCGGAGAAAAGTGCGCGCGTCTTGAAGAAGGACGACCTGCGCCAGACAGAGCTTCAGTTCAGGAATTTGACCGAGTCGCAGAGGGAGCATCTGGCCGAGATTGACCGTGAGCGGGAGGGGGACGCGGAACGGGTGAAACGGCAGGGGCGTGACATCACGCTCATCGCCATGCTGCCCGGCAGCCGTATGAAGGAAGTGCGCAGGATTTTTCCGATCATGGTCGAGGTTGCCGAGCAGATGGGCATCAGGTTTAAGGAAATCCGCTTCGAGGCAGCCGCCGCGAGCGAGGCGCTCGCCGCCGAGATGCGGCGAATCCTTGAGCCGTATCATTTCAATCCAGGCTTCTGCACGATCTCGCTCGGCTCCGCGCACGTGCTCATGCAACGCGCGGGCGCGGGCATGGTGTGCAGCGGCACGGCGACGCTGGAGAGCACGTTCTTCGGACTGCCGATGGTGATCCTCTACAAGGTCGCGTGGCTCACGTGGGCCGTCGGCAAACGCCTCGTGAAAATCCCGTGGCTCGGCCTCCCCAACGTCCTCGCGGGCCGCGAAATCATCCGGGAATTTTTGCAGGATGCCGCGCAGCCCGAGCCGATCATTGCGGAACTCCTCCGCCTGCTCGCGAATTCCTCCGCGCGCGAAGAGCAGCAGCAAGCGCAGTGCGAAGTGATCGCGAGCCTCGGCGAGCGCGGCGCAGCGCGGCGTGCCGCGGAGGCGATCCTCGGGTAGGGCGGGTTCTCAACCTGCCGGGCTGGGTATCCTACCCGGCCCAACGGACGCAGGTTGGTCTGCGCATTGCCGGGTGATCGGTTTCGTGAGGGACGTCTGTCGCCGTGCGATGTGCCGGGTAGAATACCCGGCACGGCGGGTAAGATACCCGCCCTACGCGTTCTTCGCGCAGCAGTCCTTGAATTTCCTCCCGCTGCCGCAGGGGCACGGTTCGTTGCGTCCGACCTTTGGGACTTCGCGTCGCACGGGGAGATTTATCTGCACATCGGGATTTTCCTCGGGCTGCGGCTGCGGTTCGGCGGCTGCGCCGGCGATGCTGCTCTCATCGGGGGCGGAGAGGAATTGCGGCAGGTTCGCGAGGAAGCTCTCGAAGGCCATGATGTTCGACGTGCTGCGGAAGAGGTTGTTCAGGACCTCGTCTTTCACATTGCCCATGAGCACCCCGAACATCTTGAAGGCTTCCTGCTTGTATTCGATGAGCGGATCCTTCTGGCCGTGCGCGCGCAGATAGACGCCCTCCCGCAAGCTGTCCATGTTGTAGAGGTGCTCCTGCCAGAGCCGGTCAATCGCGCCGAGCGTGATGTAACGTTCCAGGCCCTTGAGCTGCTCGGGAACCTCGTGCTGCGACTTCAGCTCATACGCCTTTTTCACGCGCTCGGTGAGGTAAGCGCCGATTTCCTCCTGCGTCTTGCCGACGATGGATTCCTTGTCCACGGAGACCGGGAAAGTGACATTGGCCCATTGCAGCAGCTCCTCGGTGCGGGGCATGTCGCCGTGCGGGAAAAATTCCTCCACCTTCTCGGGAATGCGATCGTCAATTGCGTCGTAAAGCAGGCCGCGCGGATCCTCGGTGTTGATGGCTTCGTTGCGCCAGCCGTAGATCACCTCGCGCTGCTTGTTCATCACGTCGTCGAATTCGAGCGTGCGTTTGCGGATGAGATAATTGCGCTGCTCGACGCGCTTCTGCGCGGTCTCGACGGACCGGTTCAGCCACGAGTGCTCGAGCGCCTCGCCTTCCTTCATGCCGAAGCGCTCCATGAGCTTCGTCATGCGTTCGGCCGCGCCGAAGTTGCGCATGAGATCATCCTCGAAACTCACGTAGAAACGCGAGTAGCCGGGATCGCCCTGGCGCGCGCCGCGTCCGCGGAGTTGGCGGTCAATGCGGCGTGATTCGTGCCGCTCGGTGGCGAGCACGTAGAGTCCGCCGACCTCGGCCACGCCGGGCGCGAGTTTGATGTCCGTCCCGCGGCCCGCCATGTTCGTGGAAATGGTGACGGCACCGAACTGCCCGGCACGCGCGATGATCTCGGCCTCCTGCTGGTTGTGCCGCGCGTTCAAGACGGTGTGCGGGATCTTCGCGCGCTGGAGCATGCGCGAGACCAACTCGGACGCCTCGACGCTCGCGGTGCCGACGAGCACCGGCTGGCCCTTCGCGTGTGCTTCGCCGATCTCGGTCACGACGGAATTGTACTTCTCGCGACGCGTCTTAAAGATGAGATCGTTTCCGTCCTTGCGGACGCAAGGCTTGTTCGTCGGGATGACGGCGACATTGAGCTTGTAGATGTCGTGGAATTCGTTGGCCTCCGTTTCCGCGGTGCCGGTCATGCCCGCGAGTTTTTTGTACAGGCGGAAATAATTCTGCACCGTGATCGTCGCGAGCGTCTGCGTCTCCTTGTCAATCTGCACACCCTCCTTTGCCTCGACGGCCTGGTGCAGTCCGTCGCTCCAGCGGCGGCCGGGCATCGTGCGCCCGGTGTTTTCGTCCACGATGACGACCTTGCCTTCATCCACGATGTAGTGGACGTCCTTTTCGTAAAGGCAGTACGCGCGGAGGAGCTGCGAGATGTTGTGGATGCGCTCGCTCTGGAGATTCATTTCCTCCTGCGACTTCGCTTTCGTCGCGATTTTTTCCTGCTCCGTGAGCGTCTCGCTGCCGTCAATCTCCGCAAACTGCGTCGGCAGGTCGGGGAGCATGAACGCATTCGGATCGCCGGGGCTCATGAATTCGCGGCCCTGCTCGGTGAGGTCGGCCTCGTGGGCACGCTGATCGATGTTGAAGAACAGCTCCTCCTTGAGCTTCCACATCTCCTCCTTGCGCACGTCGGCGTAGAACGACAGCTCCATCTTCTCGATGGCCTTGCGGCGCTCGGCATCCTCCATCGCGCGCAGGAAGCCCTTGTTCAGCGGCTGGCCCCATTTCACCTTCACCATCATCCGCGAGGCCTCCTCCATTTTGGAAAATTCGGATCCTTTCGCCTTCGATGCGATCCCGGCAGTCGCATCGGCGGCGGCGTCCTCGAAAAGTTTCGTCGCATCGGACGAGAGGCGGTTGCACAGCATCGCCTGCTTCTTCACGATCTGCTCCACGAGCGGCTTGTACTTGTCGAACTGGTGCGTGGACACCGTGACCGGGCCGCTGATGATCAAAGGCACGCGCGCCTCGTCAATG
>JANXZI010000037.1 GCA_025355595.1 Spartobacteria bacterium | reverse complement strand
CGACATGCTCGCGCGCTTCCCGCATTGCCAATACATTGACCTGTTTCACGAGAGCTACGATCCCGGCGCGTATCCACCGGAGCTTTATGGCACCAAGTATGTGGCGAAGGATGAGAAGCTCGGCGCGCAGGAAGACCGGCTCTACGAACTCGGCGTGAAGGCGGCCACGTTTATCCGCGCGAAGTTCCCGCAGCTCAAAATCATCGCTGGCAACTCCGGCGGATCGTCGGGAATGATTGCCGTGCTGTTGCGTCGCGGCTTTCCGCGTGAACTCATTGATTACCTCGGCAGCGAGACCACGGGGCAAACCTTCGCGCCTGAAAAACTCACGCCGCACACCACGGGAGGCATCTGGCTCATGGGCGAGACGGCGCGCACGTTCGGCTACGACATTCCGCTCACGGGCTGCTATGAATTCACCTGCCGTGCCGAGCGCGATCTCGGGCCGCAACGCCTCGCGGAATGGTATTCGCGCGACATGCTCATCGGCCTCGCCAACCGCTTTGCGACCATCTCGCCGGCCACGCTGGAGGACGTGGGCAACTCGTACTACGACACACTCTGGGGCGCGTCCGGCCTCACACAGCGCAAGGGCCTGCACTACCCGAAGCCCGCGTATGTCGCGCTCGCCACGCTCACCAAAGTGCTCGATGCCGTGAAGTTCGCGCGACAGATGGACACGGGATCATCGAGCGCATATGCCCTCGAATTCACACGCGGCGGCGAGCACATCTACGCGCTGTGGACCGTGCGCGGCCAGTGCGGGATGGAGTTGGAATTTCCCGCCGACGCATCGCTCACGAATGTCGGATTCTACGGCGCGCAGACGACGGTGAAGACGAGCGGGAAGAGGATCACCGTCACTGCGACGGGTGCGGTGAATTACCTCGTGAGCCCCATCCCCGTCGTTCGCGTCACCGCGGGCCGGCGCAAGTGCGATGCGAAACCCGCGGGCACCCAACTTGTGCAGCGCATGGAGGCCGCGGAGCAATGGCAGCTCGATCCGAAGGACCAGCCGATCACCACGCCGACCCGTCGGCCCGGAAAATTTGAAATGCGCCAAGTCAACGACAACGAGCGAGGCCGCTGCCTCGAACTCGAACTGAAGCGCGAAGGCACCGTGCCCGGCATCGTCGGCGAATATACCGCGCTGCGTCTGAAAGACCCCGTGCTGATCCCCGGGAATCCGCACAGCGTCGGCCTGTGGGTGCGCGGGGACAGCAGTTGGGGCCGCGTGTTTTGGGAGATCACCGATGCGAAAGGCGAGCGCTGGCGCTCCAACGGCGGCTACGATGGCGGTGACTGGGGCAGCCAGTCGTCCATGGATTTCGACGGCTGGTGCTTCATGACTTTCCCGCTCACGAACGATTCGCCCTTCAATCACATCGAGCCCGCATCCGGCCTCGGCCAGTGGAAGCACGAGGGTGGCGACGGCAAGCTCGACTACCCGCTGAAGTTTTCCGGGCTCTACATCGAGACGCATCGCGAGTCCGTGGACCTCACGAGGATGAGGCCGGTGAAGAGCACCATCCGATTGCAGGAGTTGAGCGTGATCGGCGCGAAATGAGTTTCCGCAACGAGATGCAGCAATCCAAACGGCCTGTGCATCCCTGCTCTCCGCCGCCCGGAAACTCGAGCACGCGGAGAGCCGACGACTGCCGTGAATAAATTCACTCCAGCCGCCATTTCGCCTGCCGCAACACGGCGAGCTTTGGCTGGGCCATGGATTCGTACCAGACGGTGAGCAGCGTGCCATCGGCAAGTTCGACGGTGCTCGGGTAGCCGAGGTCGCCGCCTTTTCCGTCGCCGGAAAGGATCATCGGCTCGCTCCAGTTTTTGCCGTGGTCCGTGCTGATGCGCGCCTGGTTGCCGAAGGGCGCGCGGCGGTGGCCGTAGGTCATGAGGAGGCGGCCATCGCGCAGGCGCAGCAGATGCGAGGGCATGCCAAAGGTGATCGCGTGCGGCTCGCTCCACGTCCTGCCGCCGTCGGCGGATTCGGTCTGGAGCGTCCCGCCTTTGTCGGCGTCGTTGTGATTCCGAATCTGCGCGATGATCGTGCCATTCGCCGCCTCGACTGCGTGCAGTTCGTGGTATCCCCGCACGACCGTGTCGCCCCTGCGCGTGGGAATTTCCGCGAGCCACTGCCAAGTGAGGCCGTCGTCCTTCGATTCGCAGACGCCGATTTTTTTGTCGGCGGTCCAGAGGTGTTTGCCGACGTAGAGCAGGCGGCCATCGGCGAGCTGGATGGGGCCGTGCGGGCTGTTCACGAGGGTCGGGATGCGCGTGGACCATGACTTCCCGCCATCGGCGGAACGGATGAGCCACTCGCCGAGTTCGGCCTTGCGCTCGGCATCGCCGAGGCGCGAGTGCGCGGCGTTCCACCTCGCGAGCTGCTCCGGCGGCATCACGGTTTTCGCGGTTCCGATGTCCGCATTTTTTGCAGCGAGCGTGGCCTGCTTCAGCCGATCCTCATAGGCGAGCGACGTGAATGTGGTGACGAGCAGCGTGCCCTTGGCCGTCTCCAGCACGCCGGAGTCGCGGTCATCAATTGCCGTGTCGAGCAGCACGCGCGGCCACGTCCACGTCGCGCCATCGTCGCGCGAAGTCATCGCGTGGACCTGCCCGAACGGACACACATGCGACTCGCGGCCGCCGGACCACGAGAGCCAGAGTTCGCCGTCCTTCCGCCGCGCGACCGTGGACCAGCCGTGGTAAAATTCCGGCTGCTGCGAGATGACTTTCGTCTCGATGATTTTTGCCGAGGAGGCCGCGGCGCGCGCGATCCACGGGACGGCCGCGGCCGCTGCGGTGAGCTGCGTGGCGCGCACGAGAAAATGGCGGCGGGTGCCGGGGAATGGGGGCGTGTTCATCGTGTCTGTTGAACAATAGAGCGCGCCAGAAAGAGTACGCGATGCATGAATCTGGTCACCCGCGGCGGGCCTCGTCGATCTTGGCGACGTCTATTTTCCCCATCTTCATCATCGCCGCGAAGGCGCGCTTCGCCTCCGCTCCGCCCGCGGCCAGCGCCTCGGTCAGCACCCGCGGCGTGATCTGCCAGGAAAGCCCCCAGCGATCCTGGCACCAGCCGCATTCACTTTCCTCCCCACCGTTGCCCACAATCGCATTCCAGTAGCGGTCCGTTTCCTCCTGCGAATCGGTCGCGACCTGGAAGGAAAAGGCACAGCTATGTTTGAACTGCGGCCCGCCGTTGAGGCCGACGCAGGGAATGCCGAGCACGGTGAACTCGACCGTCAGCACATCGCCCTCCTTGCCCGATGGATAGTCGCCCGGCGCGTGGTGGACCGCCGTCACCGCGCTGTCCGGAAACTTCGCCGCATAAAAGCGCGCCGCATCGAGGGCATCCTTGTCGTACCACAGGCAGACCGTGTTTTTGGGAGTCGTCTTTTTCATGCCGCGACTCGCTTCTTCGGCGTCTCCCGCACCACTGCTGTCTGCGGAGGCGGGATATAGCGCACCCCGCGCGCCATCTCCTCACGCTCACGCTGTCGCATCCGCTCGCCGATCTTGTGCACGTCGTAATCGCACTCACTCGCGACCTTCTCGCGGACGCGATGGATTTCCTGGAGCAGATCGTCATCGTTCATGGCTTGAAAGGTGGCAGAAGATCGTCCGGGCTGCAAATCACCGGGCAGGCATACCCCGCGGCCGCACAGTTCCGCTCCAAGCGACGGATGATGCGGAGATTGTGGATGTGGGTGCAGTTCCATGTCAGGAGAAAGTCCATGCCGTGCACTGTGGCCATGGCGATGTGAAAGGCATCCGTCGCCGCCTTGGCCGGAATCAATCCGCCTGTCCCTCTCTCACCGGCCGCCGCAAATGATCGGAAGCAAATTCCCGGGAAATGTGCAGACTCACGCGCATGGCATCGAAATTCATGCAGCTCGTGCTCACGCCCGCCGCGCAGGCCGCGCAGGAGCGAAACTTTGGCAAACATCAGTCCGTCGCCGGGGTTCCCGCGCGCGACCCGTTCACCGATGACGAAGCCGCGTTCATCGCGAGCCGCGACAGCTTCTACATGGCCACGGTGAACGCCGGTGGCTGGCCCTACCTCCAGCATCGCGGAGGTCCGCCCGGATTCCTGAAAATGCTCGGCCCGCATCAGCTCGGCTTCGCCGACCTCCAGGGCAACCGCCAGCTCCTCAGCACCGGCAATCTGGATGGCGACGACCGCCTTCCGATCTTTCATGGCTCTTCCTCATGGACTACCCGGGCCGCGAGCGCCTGAAAATCCCCGGCCACGCCCGCGTCCTCGACGCCCGCGAGCACGCCGCGCTCGCCGAACAGCTCAACCCTTCACCCGAGCTGCGCGGGAAAATCGAGCGCCTCTTCCTCATCGAAGTCGTGAGCTACGACTGGAACTGCCCGCAATACATCACCCCGCACTTCACCGAAGCGGAAATCGAAGTGCACACCGCTCCGCTCAAGGCGCGGATTGCGGAACTCGAAGCGCAGGCCGCCGGTCACAAGAGTTGAGGAACGCCGCGCTGCTCGAAGGTTCGTTTCATCGCTTCCTATGTGCCCCCTCAGCCCTGCGGAGGAAAGTCCGGAGTCCCGCGCGCCTCGGGGCGCCGGAGTCTGACGTTCATCCTTCTGCATTCATCCTTCAGACTTCTTCCGAAGGCGTGCGGTGTAGTCATGGTGGAAGCGGGTTAAATTCAAATCGCTGTTCGCTCTTTTGAGTAAAAAATTTCAGCAATCAACGCCGAAATACACGTAGTTTGGCTCCGTGTCCTCAGTTTAGGTTCTCTGGTAGTTAAACTG
>JANXZI010000008.1 GCA_025355595.1 Spartobacteria bacterium | reverse complement strand
ACCGCACGCGAGTCGCGTGCTCCACCCGGAAGCGTCCGATCGTCCCGCGCTACTCCGCCACCACCCAGATGCTCTCCGAGTGGCTGTTGAACTCCGGCGCGTACATGCACTGGATGCCTGCGAAGCCCGTCTGATAGCGGCCCTTGTGAACCACGCGCCGGAGTTCAACAGCCACTCGGAGAGCCTCTGGGTGGTGGCGGAGTAGCGCGGGACGAGCGGACGCTTCCGGGTGGAGCACGCGACTCGCGTGCGGTCTGCGGCGACCCGCCGCAGACACCCGACGCATGGGTGTTCGTGGGCGGCGCATAGATTTGAGGACGCACAGATTTGGTGATCCGGCGTGGTTTCCTCAGACGCCACGCGGTGTTCCCGGCGGGTCGCCGGGAACAGCACGCGAGTCGCGTGCTCCAACCGAAAGTGGCCGTCGCTCGCCAGCGTGATTTTGATGAGTGGAGGTGGGCGGGATGCCCCAGCTCGCGCGGTTCGCGACTGCACACGCGGATTCACGGTAAAATCTTACGGGCTGAAGTCGCGGTGCTTCGGGTCGCCGCCGGATTCGAGATATGCGAGGAGGTCGAGAATCTGGTCGCGCGTGAGCACGTTCAGCAGGCTCGGAGGCATGGGGGAAATGGGCGACAGCTCGCGGCTCTTCACGTTGGTCTGCTGTATCGTGGTCGTCTGCGGCAGCAGCGGGCTGGTGCGGAGGGTCACGGTTTCCTCGGTCTCACGCTCGATGGTGCCGATGACGTTTGCGCCGCTCTTGAGCGTGAGGACGGTGTTGCGGAATTTGTCGTCAATCACGCGCGAGGGATTGAGGATCGAGTCGAGAAGGTCGCGGCGATTGAAGCGGCTGCTCACCGCGGTGAGATCGGGGCCGATGAGGCCGCCCGCATTGCCGATGCGGTGGCAAAGCGCGCACTGCGCGCCGGCGAAAGCCTGCCTGCCCGCCTCGAAGGATCGCTTGCTGCCGACGCGATCGAGCACCGGCAGCAACTCCTCGGCTTTCCATTCGCGCACGAGCACCTGCGGGCCGGTGGATTTCGGAAGCGATGCATCCGTCGCGACAGCGATGAGCGGGGCCACGGCGTCGCGTTCGGACGGCGTGAGTTTTTCGAGCATTTCGTTGCGAATCATTTTCAGCGAACGCTGGTAGTCGCGCGCGCCTTCGAGGGTTTCGGCGTGGTTGAGTGCGGCGAAGCACGCGCGACGTTGATCAATCGGCCAGCCGTCGCTCACGAGCCGCAGGTGGAAAAGGTAGTGCAGGAGGTCTTCGCTGCGAGTGGACTTCGCGAGCAGCGCAATCGTCTTGTCGCGAAAGTTCGGGGCCTTGAGGTGCGCAAGCAGTTCACAGAGCATGTGATTCACGCGCCAGCTCTGCGCGGGATAGAGCGCATCGAGCCGCTGGGTGAGCGCGTGCGTGTCGCCGGGCGCGCCGAGGCGGATGAGCGCGAGCTGGTAGTCGCGGGCGACGAGGATCTGCTGCTCCTCGGTGAGCGTGGCGAATGGGATGGCGTCGAGTTTTTCGAGGATGGCGCGCAGTGTCTCGCTCGCGGCGCTGCGCGTGAGGGCGAGCAATGCGGTGAGCGCGGTGAGCGTGTCCTTTTCCGAGAGCGCGCGTAACTCCCACTGCTTCACGTCCTGCCATTCGAGCGCGATGCGCGCGGCTTCGCGGAGCACCGGGTCTTCGCTGCCGAGGTGCGGCCAGATTTTTTCCACCGCGTCCGGCGCGGGATGGCCGTGCAGGGCTTCGAGCTGGTGCCGCAATGCGCGGGCGCGTGCGGCGGCGGCGTCGGGGGGCTGCGGCTTCTCGGTGAACTGCGGCCCGGTGTAGGTCACGCGATACAGGCCGGACTGCGTGTGCCTCCCGCCGGTCACAAAATACATCGCGCCATCCGGGCCGAATGCGAGATCGGTCACGTTCAGCGGTTTCCCGACGGTGAAATTTTCCGCCGTCGCGGTGTAGCTCGATCCACGCGGCGTGAGATGCACGGCGATGATGCGCCCATACGACCAGTCGCTGATGAACAGCGCGCGCTTCATCCGCGGCGGGAAATTGCTCTGCGTGCCAAACTCGATCCCCGTGGGCGACGCGAGGCCGATGTTCAGCGTGACGGGGCCGCAGTCGGAAAAATACTCCGGCCACTTGCTCGTGCCGCGTCGCCAGCCATAGTCCGCGCCGCTCACGATGTGGTTCACGCGGCACGGCCGGTACCACGGCGTGCCGGTGTCCCATTCCATGTCGGCGTCGAATGTGAACATGTCGCCGTACTCGTTGAAGGCGACGTCGAGCGGGTTGCGCAGTCCGCCCGCAAGGAGCGTCCAGTTTTTCCCCTCGCGATCGCCGCGCAGGATGTGGCCGGCGGGCAGCTTCACGTCGCCGTCGAACATGTGCGGATCCCACGGGCACGGGATGAGGCGGTCGTCGCGGAAATTCCGCAAAGGCGAATCCGGCGCGGCGCTCGCCGGCGGGACGACGTTGTTCCCATGCACGACGTAGATCATCCCGTCCGGCCCGAGCTTGAGGTGATTGCGCCCGTGGCCGACGCCGCCCTCGGTGCGCAGCAAATCTTCCATCTTGTCGAACACGCCGTTCCCGTCCGTATCCCGCAGACGCACGAGCATCTTGCTGTTGTTCGCGTTCGCGTAGAGAGCGCCGTACGCGTAGAGCAGGCCGCGGCATTCGAGCAGCGTGTCGTTGATCACCTCGACCTTTTCCACGCCCGCGCCGGGGCTCAGCGTCATGCGCAGCAGCCCCCTTTTCTCCCGCGCGATCGTGAGCCGGCCCTTTGGATCGAAGGCCATCGAAACCCACGAATCCTCCTCGGGCAGCGCCGATCGCAGCAGCTCGATCTTGAAACGGGCGGGCACCGTGATCGTGTCCGCCGCAGTCGCCACGCCGGGCGTGAGCGCGAGCTTCCACGTGTTGTACGCATCGGGCTGCCGCGTCACGTCGGCGAGTTTTTCCTGCGCGATGGAAAATGCGGCGCTGGCGAGCAGGGCGGCACCGGTGACAAGCAGGCGGGAAAATGGGGGGGTCGGGGAGGACATGGGAGGTCGTTCATTCACCGCGAGCCGCGACCATCCATGCAAGCCTTCTTCCGTGCCACGCACCGCACCGTCGGCCCGGCAATTTCAGATCGCCAAACGAACTTGCCCGTTCCTTTTCCTTCCCCTCCGCCCCACGGCGCAATATCCCCGACGCGCAACCGCCCCGGCGTCCACCTTGCAAAATCTCATCTCCACACAGCCCTACCGTTTCGTGCCGCCGCGCCCCAGCGTGTTTTGGTGGAGGCTCATCATGGCTTGGTGGCCGGGGCAGATGCGGAAAAACTATGGCGTCACCTCGTGGGAATTCGTCGGCTTCGACCGGCTGCAGGCCTCGCTCGAGGCAGGTTCCGGCGTGCTGGTTGCGTCGAACCACTCGCGCCCCTGCGACCCGATGATTCACGGGATGCTCGCGAAAAAGGTCGGCCGCGTGTGCCATGCGATGGCGAGCTGGCACCTCTTCATGCAGGGCCGCGTGCAGCGCCTCCTCCTCCAGCGCATCGGCGCATTCAGCGTGTATCGCGAGGGGATGGACCGCGAGTCGCTGAAGTGCGCCATCCGCATCCTCGCCGAGACGCAGTCGCCGCTCGTGATTTTCCCCGAGGGGATCGTCACGCGGAATAATGACCGCCTGCTGAACCTCATGGACGGCGTGTCCTTCATCGCACGCTCCGCGGCGAAGCACCGCGCGGCCGCCGCGACCCCAAGCAAGGTCGTGGTGCATCCGGTCTTCATCCGGTATTTTTTCGAGGGCGATCTCGCCGCCACGATCTCGCCGGTGCTTGAAAAAATCGAGGCCCGCCTGTCGTGGCAGCCGCAGACGCATCTGCCGTTGCGCGAACGCATCGAGAAAGTCGGCCACGGAATGCTCGTGATGAAGGAGATCGAATACTTCGGCGCACCGCAGCCCGGCCCCGTGGGTGAGCGCCTGCCGCGCCTCCTCGAACAAGTGCTCGGCCCCCTCGAACGCGAGTGGAATACCACGCGCGGCGAGCAGGATACCATGTCGCGCGTGAAGCGCCTGCGCACCGCCATCCTGCCCGACATGATCCGCGGCGGCCTCGCCGGCACGGAGACTGCGCGGCGCTGGCGGCAGTTCGCCGACCTCTACTTTGCGCAGCAGCTCTACTGCTACTCCGGCGAATATCTCGATGGCACGCCGACCCCCGAGCGCCTGCTCGAAACCGTCGAGCGCTACGAGGAAGACCTCACCGACAAGGCCACGCCGCACCCGCCGCTGCACTGCGTCATCTCCATCGGCGAAGCCATCGAGGCACCCACGACACGCGCTCGCGGCGCGGAAAACGATCCGCTCGCCGACGAGGTTCAGCGCAAGCTCGAAATCCTGCTCGAGGAAAGTAAAACGCGGCGGCGGATTCCGCGGCCCGCGGGGGAAATCCTATGACGCTGATCTTCGCCGCGGTTGCATGGAAGCTCATTGGCGTCCGCGCCGCCATCGTCGCGGGCGGGATCGTCATTTGGTTTTGGACGCAGTCGCTCATCGGGAAAAAGTCGGCGGCCACGGACGGCATCGGCGACGTTATCCACGAGCTCACCGCACGCTGGCACGCGCGCCTCACCGCGAATCCGCGCGCCGCGAACTCCGTGCTCATCATTAGTTCGCTCATCATTGATCTCACGAGCCTGGCGCTGATCGGCGCGGCGATCTTCGGGCACACCTTCACGCCATTTGTCGCGGTCATCGTCGCCTTTTCCATGCGGCAAATCTGCCTGGGCCTCATCACGCTGCCGCCGCCGCGCGGCTACATCTGGCGGGATCCCGGCTTCCCCACTCTGCTCGTCACCTACGACGTGGGAAATGACCTCTTCTTCTCCGGCCACACCGCGCTCGCCGTGCTCGGCGCGATCCACGCCGCGCACGCCGGCCCACTCTGGCTCGCCATCGCCGCGGGGATCATCGCCCTCGGCGAAGCCCTCGTCGTCCTCATCCTCCGCGCCCACTACACACTCGACGTCATTGCTGGTGCATTCGCCGCATTCGTCGCCTACGACATCGCGCTCGCGCTGTCGCCGTCGCTGGACGCCTGGCTGCGCTGAATCTCCGCCCGAAAGCACGGCGCTGACCTCGTGAATTCGCGCCCCGCCGAACGTTTCTGCTAAGAAACCCGCAGTTGTCCGCTTGTTGTCTTCGGATTCCCCCAGGATCACACACATGAACAAAGGGAAACGGCAGATCATCCAATTACTGAACCGAAACATCGTCGCGAATGTGACGATGGTGAAGGTCGTGCAAATCGCTTGCTACGTCGCCAGCGTGCTCACTCTCGTATTGAGCATCTGGCTCATGTCGCGTTCGGATCTCAGCGGCCGGCAGATCATTCTTGGGATGTTGCTGTCGTCCCTTGGCCCGCTGTTCTTCATCGGCATTGGGCTCGTGCTGCCTGCGGTGACAGCAAGCGAAGACACCCAAGCCGAGTGATTCACGCCGGAGCGTGATGGAAGTGGGCCTTTCGTTTCTCGCCTCCTTTTGTCGCGCCCGCAGTCACACCATAGTCGGAATATTTCCGAGAGATGGCATGAGATGCGCTGACGCTCTCGCCGTCGCTGGATGCGTGGTGAAGCGTGGGATCTTCCCGACCGCCGACTGCGCCTGCGCGAATTCTGTTTGGCAGCCATCCCTTGGTGGAAAGGCTCCTGGGCGGCGCGCGCAAATGAGAACGACAAATTCTTATCGAACTTTCCAGTCGCCCAAACCGCCCGTGTACAGGAATTGATAACCCTTGAGGCCGGCGTTGGTGGTAAAATCCACCCTGTTCCCGGTGCCATCGAGGAACCACACGTAAATCTGGCCAGTCGCGTTTTGGAAAATGAAGTCTTGGATTCCGTCGCCGTTGAAATCTCCGACGACTTTTAATCTCCAGTCACCAAGGCCGCCGCTGTAGAGGAACTTCGCGTTCATGCCCGCCTTCAGCCCGACTCCGTTGAAGAAATTCACTACGTTCCCGGTCCCGTCGAGGAACCAGACATAGATCTGGCCGGCGGTATTCTGGAAAATGAGATCAGCATGGCCGTCGCCATTGATGTCACCTGATGCGACGACCTTCCAATCCGCAAGGCCGCCGGCATAAAGATACTCCGGGCTTACGCCCCGCTCGAGCCCGGTTCCGGTGGCAAAGTTGACGGTGTTTCCGGTACCATCAAGGAACCAAACGTAGATTTGGCCTGGGGCATTCTGGAAGATGAGATCCGGAATGCCATCACCGTTGACGTCGGTGCAGGCAACTACCTTCCAGCCCTCAATGCCGCCAGTGTAGAGGTAGGCGGCCCTCCTGCCTGTCGAGAGGCCAGCGCCGGTGGCAAAATCAACGGTTCCTCCGGTGCCATCGAGGAACCAGACATAGATTTGGCCGAGGGTATTCTGGAAGATGAGGTCGGCATCGCCGTCGCCATCCAAGTCCGCCCTGCCCACGAGCTTCCAGTCACCGAGGGCTCCGGGGAAGATATAGTTCTGCGAGGCGATCATGCCCGCGCCATTCAGATACCAAGCATAGAGCTGGCCCGCATCGTTCTGAAAGAGCAGGTCTGACATCCCTCCACCCTTCACGAAGCCACCATCGTCCGTCTCGACGACGTTTTCCACTTCGACCGGTGCGCCCGTGTCGCCGACTCCGGCAACCGTGACCACGGCTTCGAGCGTGCCAAGCGCGGTCGGCCGCGTGCTGAAGGCGACAGTCAGTTGCGTGGGTGTCGCTGCGATGACCGTCCCGACGGCACCAAGGTTGAAGGTCACCGTGTCGTTCCCGGGTGTCGGCGAGAAGTTCGTGCCGGAGATCGTGACGGTCGGGTCGGACTCCGCCCGGGGCGCCGCGTTGAGGGTCACCGTCGGTGCGGTGGCGGCGACGATATTCGCCACTTGCACTGGGGTGCCACTGTTGCCGAGCCCGGCCACCGTGACGGTGGCGTTGAGCGCGCCCAGCGCGGTCGGGAGCGAGTTAAAGGTGACGGTCAGTCGAGTCGGTGTCGCGGCGGTCACCGTTCCGATGGCACTGAGGTTGAAAGCCACCGCATTGTTCGCCGGCGTCGCCGAGAAGTTCGTGCCTGTG
>JANXZI010000747.1 GCA_025355595.1 Spartobacteria bacterium | reverse complement strand
CGGACGAAACACCAGCACCGGCACCTGCGGAAACGCGCTTCGTGAACGCGATGCGACTCACCGCGCGCCAGTGGCTCGTGGTCGCCGCGATCGTCACGTTCGTGCTCACGCTCACGCCGTGGCTCTGGAAAAAAATCGAGCACTTCGACACTGCCGCGGACTACCGAATCCCGTACGCACTCAGCAAAGACTACTGGCTCTACGAACGCCGCCTCGACCGCCTCGCACCGACGGACATCGCGATGATCGGCGACTCGGTTATCTGGGGCGAATACGTCCGCGCCGACGGCACGCTCGCGCATTTCCTCGGCGAGCAATCCGGGCAGCCGGGACGCTTCGTGAACGCCGGGGTGAACGGCATGTTTCCGCTCGCATTCGAGGGCCTCGTGCGCGACTACGCCGGCGCGATCCGAAATCGCAAAGTGATCGTGCATTTGAACGTGCTCTGGATGAGCAGCCCGAAAGCGGACCTAAGCACGACGAAGGAAGAGCGCTTCAACCACGCCGATCTCGTCGCGCAATTTTCGCCGCGCATCCCGTGCTACAAGGCCGACCTGAACCGCCGGCTCTCCGCGAGCGTCGAGCGGCACTTCACGTTCATGCAGTGGGCGAATCACCTGCAAGTCGCGTACTTCGGGCAGAAGAACGTCCTCGCGTGGACGCTTGATGACGAGGGTGCATCCCTCCCGGAACTTCCGAACGCGTACAAAAATCCGCTCAGGCAAATCACGCTCACTGTCCCGCCCGAGCTGTCTGACGATCCCGAGCGCGGCCCCGCGAGCGCGCGCCACAAACCGTGGTCACTGACCGGAGAAGGCACGACGCGCTTTTCGTGGGTCGCGCCCGAGCAGTCGCTGCAGTGGGCCGCATTCCAGCGCCTCGTGAAAGTCCTGCAGTCGCGCGGCAACGACGTGCTCGTGATCATCGGCCCGTTCAACGAGCACATCACGTCCCCGGAAAACCGCGCCGCGTTTTTTCAACTGCGCAGCACCGCCACCAAGTGGCTCGCGCAAAATCAAATCGCGCACGTGATCCCCGACGCGCTGCCCAGCGCGCTCTACGCCGATGCGAGCCACCCGCTCACGGCGGGATACGAGGCGCTCGCCGAGCGGCTCCTGCGCGACGCGGTATTTCAAAAGTGGATGAACGCGCGGTAACGATTGCGGCTCAGAGCAACTGCTTGAATTCTTCGGTGGTCAGCCCCGCATCGCGCACGATTGCGGCCATCGTGTACGCATCCACCGGATTGTTTCGCGGAACCACTATCTTGCGAGCGCCATTCGACATGAAGATGTGTTTGCCCTGCCGGTCGATCTGGAACCCAGCCTTTTGAAAGGCGCTCACTGCGCGAAGGTGATTTACGCCCGGCAGCTTTGGCACGATCAGGCGGTCACGATTTCCATCTCCCGCACCTGGCAGCGCACGGCGGGCTCTCCGTACAATTCGAGATAGCCGCTGATCGCGTCGTGGATGTTTTCCAGAGCGTCGGGAATCGTGGTCCCCTGCGAATGGCAGCCGGGCAATTCAGGGCAGCTCACCGAGACGCCTTCCTCGTGCTCCAGAAGCGTGATGTGGAATTTCTTTTTCACAGTGGGCGCAGGTTAGTGCAGCCCGTCGGCGCGGTCAAACGCGCAGCGCATCGGTGCGAATCACGGTGCCTTCCGCACGCAGCGGAAGCCGTAGATGTCGTAACCGAAACACACATCCGCCGATCCGGGGTTCTCGTTGTAGCGGAAGCCTGAGCGGCAGTTGTCGTCGCTCGATTTCCATGCGCCGCCGCGGAGCACCAAATTCTGTCCTGCGTCCGGCCCGTGCGGATTTTCACGGGGCGAATTCTTGTAATAGTCCACTTGGTAAAAGTCATTGCACCACTGCCACACGTTGCCGGCCATGTCGTAGAGGCCCCAGGGATTCGGCTGCTTCTGCCCGACGGGCCGCGGACGCCCGCCTGAGTTTTTCTTGAACCACGCGTACTCGCCGAGCTTTGCCGGAGTGTCGCCGAAAAAGTACGCCGTCGTCGTGCCCGCGCGGCAGGCGTATTCCCACTCGGCCTCGGTGGGCAGGCGGTATCCGTTGGCGTCGAAATTGCATTTCAGCGTCGGCAAGTCGTAGCACGGCTGCAGGCCCTCCCCCTCGGAGCGCTTGTTGCAAAACTTCGCCGCCTCGGCCCAGCGCAACTGCTCGACAGGATTTTTGTCGCCCTTCCAGCGCGCCGGATTCGTGCCCATGACTTTTTGGAAGTGCTCCTGCGTCACGAGGTTCGTGTCCATGAGAAATGCGCTGATCACCACCTCGTGCAGCGGCGCATCCGACTCGTCCTTTTCGCCCATCATAAATTTGCCCGCGGGAATCTGCACCATGTCCGCCGCCTTCGTCGCCGCGGGTTTCTCGCCCGCAACTTCCTTCGCAGGTTTCGTCGGCGATTGCGGATCGTCCGTCGTGGCCTTCCGATCACAGCCGGTGAAAAATATCAACGCCGCGACAGTCGCCGCAGCAACCAGAGGCGCGCGAAAGATCTTCCATGATTTTTCCATGTCAGTAGTTCGCCCAGATTTCATAGCCGTCGGGATGGCGCAGGATCTGTTTGCACCGCGCGCGGATTTCGAGCGCGAGGGGCATGGCCTTTGGCTCGGTCACGCTCGCGACACCCGCCTCTTGGAACAGACTCCGCGTGAGCAGGTGGCCCTGCGCGATCATGGAATCCTGCGCGCCGCCCATCGCGCGCCACGCCTTCAGCAGATCCTTGAACGCCGCGAGGTTTTTTGGGTCGTTGCTGCCGGTCAGCGCCATCGTCTGCCGCGTGAGTTCGGCGGCGTGTTCGAGTGACTTCATATTCTCCTTCTGCACGTCGTAGCCCTGCGGAATCTGCTGCACGATCTGTTCGAGATTTTCCGCAAACCCCTTCAGTTCGGGCGCGGAGGTTTGCTTCGATTTCAGGAACGCGATCATCCCGTCGGCAAAGCGCCGGTATTCGCCGATGCGCGCGAGGTGCTGCTCCACGAAGTAGTTCATGTCGGTCAGCGCCTCCTTCACATGATCCCTTTTCACGACCTCCTCCGCCGCCTCGAAGATCGCCTGGATCACCTCCGTGCATCCGCAAGTGCAGCAGCGGTGGACGGTCTCGCCGCCACGCCGGTGATGCGTGCGCAGCCTGCGCCCCGCGACATCGAGGATCGCATCGCACGCCGGCCTGCCGAGCGTGGCCTTCATCACGTCCACCGGCGTCAGCACATCCGGCGGCGTGTCGCGTCCTTCGAGGAAATAGACGACCGCCTCGCCGCGCGGCGGCACCTTTTTGCCAAGCGTGAACATCGCCTTTTCCCCATCGAACCAGGCGGGATACAGGTACGATCCCGCGCCGCCGCGCCACACGGTCCCCTTCGCCTCGCGGAATGCGTAGGTCGTCCGGCCTTCGCCCTCGGAGAGCTGCGTCTTCCAGCGCGCGGGAAATGGGCGCTTCCATGGCAGTTCGACATCCTTTTCGAGGAAGGCGGACTTCAATTCCTCGCGATGCCAGATGCCCGGTGCGCTCAGCACGGCGAGGTAGAAACTCTGACCGTCGTTGTCGAATTCGAGCGCGTCGAAGCTGCCCGCGGCACCGTGCAATCTCATCTGCTGCTTCCCCGCCGGCCACGTCATCACGAGTTCGTCGCGACGTCCGGCGAGCAGGCCGACAAACACATTGTCCGCTGGGACTGACAGCGAATCCGCCGATGGAAATTCCGCGCGCGACAAGATCAAATCATCGCCGACAAACGCTGGGGCGACGCCGTATGCAATCTGCCCGAGCAGCGCGACGCCCTTCATTTTCGCCGACGGCTTGATCTCGACGATCTCATTGTTCCCGAATGCGAACACCGCCGAAACCTCCGCCGATCCTTCGGCGGAAAACGATGCCTCCATGACCACCTCCTCGCCCGCGTGATGCACGATTTCGCACCGGCTGATTTTCGCCGCCTGCGCCTTCGTCGCGAGCGGCGCAAATTCGAACACCTTGCTCCCGGCATCGCCTTCCGCACCCGTCTTCGAGAAGAAAATCACGCGCCCCGTCGCCGAGGAAAATACCGCCGTGAGCTTTCGATTTTCCACGACTGCATCGCCCTTGAACGAATACTCCAGCCCGTAGTAGCCGGGATCGGATGCGGCCTTCAGCGGCTCGGCCTCGAGGGCGAAGAGATCGCGCGGCACGGGTTTCCATTCCGTCCGCTTCGAGACATCGGCAGGACGCGAACCGGTGTCCCAGAGCACGAGATTTCCCGCGGCACGCGCCTGTCCGAGCACGGCGAATCCAGCGACCAGCGCAAGCAGCGTACGCGCGGCAGTTTTCCAAAACGATGATCGGCTGCAGATTTTGCCGGGGGATGATTTCGATTTCATGGAGTGGTGGTTGAACCGCACATGGCCCTACAGCGTCGCAAGGAACGGCGCGACAGATCAGAGTTTTCCATGGCGGTTGCGCATCACTTAACCAGTGAATCTCGCAGCCTGCAAACTCGCTGCGATCCATGCGGACTTCCGAAGCCCGTTGAAATTGGCACCCGATCTCAGTCGCTCGGGAAGACGACTGCGCGGGTTGCCGCCCGCACTTGCGATTTTTTTAGGCGAACACTTCCATCTCCGGCTTGGCCTTGTTGCCGACGCTCATCGGGCGGCCGCTCGGCGTGAGGACTTCCTGCTCGATCGGCAGGCCTGCTGCGTAGGCGATCGTGGCGTGGAATTTGCCGACGCTCATCGGCTTGTCTGCCGGTTCGTAGCCTTTCGCGTCGCTCTTGCCGTGGACGTAGCCGCGCTTCACGCCGCCGCCCGCGAGCACGGTGCTGAATGAGAGCGGGTGATGTCCGCGTCCGCCGCCGTCGAAGCTCGGCTTGCGGCCAAATTCCGTGGTCACGCACACAAGCGTCGAGTCGAGCATCCCGCGCGTGTCGAGATCGGCCACGAGCGCTGCGAAGACGCGGTCAAATTCCCCGCCGCGATCCTCCATGCTGTCGGCGAGTTGCTTGTGCATGTCCCAGCCGCCGCTGGAGACTTCGACGAAGCGCACACCGCTCTCCACGAGCCGGCGCGCGAGGAGCACGCCGCGGCCGAATTTGCTGCTGCCGTATTTCTCGCGCGTCACCGCGGTCTCGGCGGAGAGGTCGAATGCCTTGAGGTCGCTGCTCTTCATGAGCTGCATCGTGGTGTCGTAGAAATCGCCGTACGCCTTCACGTTTTCGTCGGCCATCTTTTTGCCGAAGGTCGCATCGAGCTGTTCGAGCAAGCCAAGGCGCTTCGTCTGCACGTCGGCGGAGACCTGCGTGGTGGAATTTGCGAGGCCCTGATCCGGATCGAGGATCGGCAGCGGCGAAAATGCCGCGGGGAAATAGCCGTTGCCGTGGTTTGAGGGGCGGTTCACGCAGACGGTCGAGGGCAGCGTCTTGTGGCTCGCGCCGAGGTAATGCTGCGCCCACGCGCCGAGCATGGGATGCACGATGGTGCCGCGCTTTTCGTAGCCGGTGCGCATGAGATACTGCGCGTTCGCGTGGACGCCGACCTTGGCGGTCATCGAGCGGATGACGGTGATCTTGTCCGCGATCTTCGCCGTCTCCGGGAGATACTCGGTGAGCTGGTAGCCAGCCTTCGTCGCGATCGCGGCGCCGGGGCCTTTCGAGTCGCCGGTCTTCGGATCGAATGAGTCAATGTGGCTGAGCCCGCCCTGCAGTTCGAGGAAGATGACGCGCTTCGCCTTGCCAAAGCCGGCACTGCGCGCAGCGGCGGAGACCTGCGCGCCCTTCTCGGCGGCAGTGAGATTGCCAGCGAGCGCGGGCAGCACGGTGAGGCCGAAGGCGTAGCGTGCGCAGCGCTCGACGAAGGAGCGGCGTTCGATGGGGTCGCGGAGGAGGTCGTTGTTCATGGTGGATATTAGTTTTGAGGCGCGGTTGGCGGACAGGGCTGGAACACAGGCTTCCAGCCTGTGCGGCCGACGGGCATCCTTGCCCGTCGTGCATTCTGCAGGCTGGAAGCCCGCAGGCCGCACAGCCAAGATGGCTGTGTTCCGTTCATTGGACGAAAAGAAACTCGCGCGTGTTCACGAGAGCCCATGCGATGTCGCTGATGCCGAGGCCGGTCGTCAGCGCCTGGGTCGCGACGGGGCGCTCCTCGGCGGTGGGCTTGCGGCCGAGGAAGGCGAGGTAGAGCGAGTCGAGTTTTGCATCGGCGGAACTTGCGCTGCCGGCGGTGGTCACCGCGGCGCAGTTTGTGTCGGTGATGAGTTTGCTCGCGCCGCCATTCATGAGCATGAGCGCCTGCGGC
>JANXZI010000734.1 GCA_025355595.1 Spartobacteria bacterium | reverse complement strand
TCGCCGATCATGCCGCCGGTCTTCATCACGCGCACGGTGCCGAGCGCCTCGTGCGTCACGCTCACGTCGCGGCCCGCCATGAAGAGGTTCTCCACATTCCGAGAATAGAAGCAGCGGTACGGCACCGGGTAGCCATGCTTGCGATCCACGCCTTTGCCGAAGACCGCCTTCGAGATGAATGGATCTCCTTTCGCGTCGCCCTTCGCAAACTGCTCTTTCGGGTAATGCAGATCAATGTCCCACGTCGTCGGTACCGTCGCGTCGCGGAATTCCTTTTTCTGCACGATGTCGTCCTCGGTGAGCACCACGTCGCCGAGGAGCTGCCGGCTCTCGCGCGGCCCGCCGATATAGGCGACCCATTCCAGTTTCGCATTCGCGTGCTCGGCCTTGCCGCCCTTGTTTTTCATCGCGTTGAACGCGCCGTAAATCGCGCGGAAATTCCAGTCGCGCATGTCCTCCAGCCCGAGGATCGGGTGCTTGTTGAACCCGCTCTCCCAAAACCACTGCGCGTGAAAACGCTGCGGATACGGGAAGTCCGCCATGTCGAGCGGCAGCGCCCACGGCGTTTCGGGAAAAGTGGACGGCGTGCCCGCATCCTTCCACCGCCACATGTTCGACATGCCGAGGTGCTCCGCCTCGCGGATCGTGTGGTCCGCGCCCGCGAGCGAGCCGATGGTCGCATGGCCCGTCGCGTCGCAGAAAAGTTTCCCGGCAAAGCGCCGCTTCGCCCCGCTGCGCACGTCGAGCGCGATCACTGCGCCGAGGTGCTGCTTGTCCTTCATCTCCGCGGCGATGACGTGGTTGTTGAAAAAGAGCGCCACGTTTTTTTCCGCGCGCACGAGCTTCTCCTTCTTGTCGTCGCCGAATTCCTCGTACGTCCCCGGCGACAGCTTCGCGGTGTCCTGAAATTCCTCCACGATCTCGCCGAGCATCGGATACATCCCGCGTCGCGTGCCGCCCATCGCCCACACGCGCACCTCGCTCGATCCGTTGCCGCCGAGCACCGCGCGGTTCTGCACGAGCGCGACCTTGCAGCCCATGCGCGCCGCGGAGATCGCCGCCGCCGTCCCACCGTAGCCGCCGCCGATCACCACCAGATCGAACGTGCCCGCGTCTTCCGGCTTTTCGGGAAAGCCGAGCGCCGTCCTGCGCCACGGGTCGTTCACGTCGTTCGAGTTCGGCGGGGTGAATGCCGCGTCCTTCGTGAAGAAGATTGCATCGCAGCGTCCGGCAAATCCCGTGAGATCATGCAGCGCGAGCGGCACTTCATTTTTTGCAATCTCGATCGTCCCGCCGTCCTGCCACGCCCACGCCTTGCCCTTCGTGCCGAAGGTCTCTGCGAGCGGCTGGCCATCCACGACGAGCTGAAATTTTCCCGGCGCACCCGGCGCATTCCACCGCGCGACCCAGTCCATCGTCCGCACCCACACTCGGTATTTTCCCGTGCTTGGAAATTTTACGCCCGTCGTCGCGTCCTTCACCGGCTCGCCCATGCCGTGAGCGAGCAGGTACGGCGATCCCATTCCGTCAATGAACTGCGTGTCGAGCGACCACCCGCCGTGTTCCCTGAACGACTCGGCCTCGACGAAAACTTGATCGGCCGCGAGCGCAGTGCCGGTGAGTGATGCGAGCGCGAGGATGAGTTTTTTCATGGGAGAATTTCGGATTTGGAAGTTTTGGCGTGCTGTGGCTCCGACGCAAGCGCGGGTTGCGGCGCAAACAAGCAGGCGAGATTTTCAATCTCGCGCGGGAGGATGGGCAAAGGTGGCGGGGTGGTGCGGAACAAATGCCTCTCGAATCCGCACGCCAGTCGCCCGCCTCGCTACGCTCGCCAGCGCGGGGTTGGAAACCCCCGCCTATTTTGCAGCCTTCACCTCGACGGGTTTGCCCGCGGCCTTCCATCCGTTGAAACCGGACTTGAGATGGAAGATCTCCGCGGACATTTTCAATGCCGCGATTTTTACAACGGCCTTCGAACTGCGATTCCCCGCCGCGCAGTGGACGAGCAGCGGCCTCTCCGCCGGCAGTGCGGCGAGTTGTTTTTCAAAATCGTCGCCCAGGAAGTCCACGTTCTTCGCGCCGGGGATGTGGCCCTCGGCAAATTCATCCGGCGTCCGCACGTCAATCACAAGCACGCCGGGCTTGCCTTTCATCAGCGCGGCAGCCTCGTCCGGCGTCACGTCCTTTGTCGTGGATGCCTTCGCGCCCACAGGCTGCTTCGGCTCGGCGGCGATGGCGTGCGGGGCAAAATTTACGAAAGCTGCGAGGAGCAGCACGGGGAGGATTTTCATGGCGTGTAGCAAAGCGCATCCGGCTCGGATGGCAACCAGTCGCGAACCGGGTGTGGATGAAAAACCAGATATCGCCAAATTATCCGCTCGCGCTCTGATTCATCATTCGGATTAAACACCCCTCACAAAAATGGTCCTCGAAATCGTAAAATATGGAAACCCGGTGCTCCGCGCGAAAGGCCTGGAAATCAGCGACGGCGACGAGCGCGCGCGCAAGCTCGCGGACGACATGCTTGAGACGATGCGTGCCGCGAACGGCGTCGGCCTCGCCGCGCAGCAGATCGGCGTGCCCATTCAGCTTGCGGTCATCGACGTGAGCGGCGTCGAGGACCGCCCGAGCGAATTGATCATGGGCGGCAAGTCTGTCGCGATCGGGGAATTCATGCCAATGATCCTCGTGAATCCCGCCATCGAACTCGGCAAGGAAACCGAGGAAGGCGTCGAAGGCTGCCTGAGTTTCCCCGATCTAAATGGCGACATCGTGCGTGCCTCGTCGGTGAAGGTGAAGGCCAAGAGGCTCGACGGCACGCTCCTCGAGTTCGAGGCCCGCGGCCTCCTCTCCCGTGCCGTGCAGCACGAGGTGGATCACCTGAATGGGATCCTTTTCATCGATCGCATGAACTCCGCCGTCCGCACGAGCCTCGCCGGAAAGCTCAAGCGGCTGCAGAAACAGGCGCGGGCGTAGCCCTGCGCTGTGAGCCCGTGGTGCCCTCACGCTTTTTTCGCGACCGCGGAATGTGACTGGTGAAAAGTGACTGGGGGGCGCACGCGCTGAACCAGTCACTTTTCACCAAGTCACCAGTCACCGCCGCCACAACACGCCGCACGTTCAGCTTTCCCCGGCATCGTCCGCCCCGCCCCGGGAGTGGACCCACACGCTGTTCACTAGCCCAAAGCTGAACATGAGCACGAGCGCAAACGTCCCGCCATAGCTCACGAGCGGCAGGGGCAGTCCGGTGATCGGCATCAGTGCGATCGTCATGCCGATATTTTGAAAGACGTGGAAAAAAACCTGCGCGGTGACGCCGCCCACGATGAGTACGCCAAACAGATCGGTCGCCTTCACCGCCGTGATCATGCACGCGAAGATGAGCACGCCGAACGCCGCGATGAGCGCCGCGCCGCCGAGGAATCCCCACTGCTCGCCGATGGTCGCAAAAATGTAGTCCGTGTGCGCCTCCGCCATCGGGATGAGGCCGAGTTCGAGCTGCGTCTCCGGCGCCTTGAAGCCCTTGCCGCGGATGCCCGCCGAGCCGATCGCGATGAGCGACTGGTTCACGCCGTAGCTCGTGCCCCGCGGGTCCACATCGGGGTCGAGGAAAGTCACGACGCGGTCACGCTGGTATGGCTTCAGCCCGAAGTTCATCACCAGCGGCATGATCGTCAGCCCCGTGAGCAGGACCACGGCGAGCCAGCGCAGCGGCATCCCGCACAGATAAAGCATCGTAAGGATCACCGGCACCCACGCGATGGTCATGCCGAGGTCAGGTTGTTTCAAAATCAGGATCATCGCGGGCGCGGCGATGATTCCCGTGATCGCGATTCGCAGCGCGGGATGCCAGCGCCGCGCATAGCTCAGGAAAAGTGCGATCGCCAGGATGCCTCCGACCGCCGCCATCTGTCCCGGCTGGAAGACTCCGATCACCGGCAGTCGCAGCCAGCACTTCGCGTTGTTTTTTACCACGCCGAGTGGCGAGTAGGTGAGCGCCGTCAGTCCGACGCTGAGGAGATACACCGGCACCGCCGCCCACTTCACCCAGCGGTAATCAATCAACGTCACGACCAGAAAGACGACGATGCCGATGCCGACAAACATCGCCTGACTCTGCCAGTACCGCGCCGTCGGATGCGGATACGACGCGCCGTGGATGAAGAGCACACCCGCCAGCGCGATCACCACTACTGCCGCGAAGAGCAGCCAATTCATCCCGAGAAGTTTTCTCAGCAGCGGAGTCACGGAGAGTTGAAAGTTGAAAGTTGCAAGTTGAGAGGAGGGAAGTTGAGAGATGCAAGGTGAGTGTTGCGAGTTATCAGGCTCCGCACCGCGCTGTTTTTACCCTCTCAACACGCAACACTCATCTCTCAACTTTTCTCCTCACGCAAACTTCGGCACCGCGGCCAGCAGCTTCTTCGTGTACTCGTGCTGCGGGCTCTCGTAGATCTGCTCCGCCGGAGCGCTCTCCACGATTTTTCCGTGATACATCACCAGCACATGATCGCTGATGTGCTCCACCACCGCGAGATCATGCGCGATGAAAAGATACGTGAGCCCCAGCTCGTCCTGCAGATCCTGGAGCAGGTTCACGATCTGCGCCTGCACGCTCACATCCAGCGCGCTCACCGGCTCGTCGCACACGATGAATTCCGGCTTCACGGCCAGCGCCCGCGCGATCCCGATGCGCTGCCGCTGCCCGCCGCTGAACTCATGCGGATACCGCTCCATCATGTCCGGCTTCAGCCCGACCTGCTTCATCAGTTCCGCGACGCGCGCTCGGCGATCGTCGCGTGTCATCGCGGGAAAATGAATCTCCAGCGCCTCGCCCACGATTTGGAAAACCGACAGCCGGGGATTCAGCGAGCCGAACGGATCCTGGAAAATCATCTGCATCCGCCGCCGGTACGGGCGGAACTCCTGCTCGCCGATCGGCAGCATATCGCGCCCCTCCAGCAGGACCTCGCCCGCCGTCGCGGGAATCAGCTTCAGCAGCGCGCGACCGATCGTCGTCTTTCCACTCCCGCTCTCGCCGACGAGCCCGACGGTCGTGCCCTTTTCGATCGAAAAAGAGACGTCATCCACCGCCTTCACATCATCCGTGTGGCGGCGGAAGATGCCCGTGCGAATCGGAAAATAGACCTTGAGATGGCGGACTTCTAGCAAAGGCACGCTGCGTGTGTCCGCGCTCATGCCGCCGGTGTCAAGACGGTCGCGCGGGTCGCGCGGTCGAGCCATCAAAATGATCTGCTCAACCTTCGAACGCGAGCGTGCTCTTCGTCAACTTACGCCAGCACGCCCTTCACCACTTTCCCTTCCACATCCGTGAGCCGGTATTGCCGGCCTTGGAAGCGGAACGTCAGCCGCTCGTGATCGATCCCGAGCTGGTGCAGCACCGTCGCTTGGAAGTCGTGGACATGCACAGGATTCTCGACGGCGTTGAACGCGAACTCATCGCTCGCGCCGTAGCTGATGCCCGGTTTGATGCCCGCGCCCGCCATCCAGATCGTAAAAGCATACGGATGGTGATCGCGCCCCCATTGCGCGCGATTTGCGATGTCACCCTGGATGAAAGGCGTGCGTCCGAATTCGCCGCCCCAAATCACGAGCGTGTCGTCGAGCATGCCGCGCATTTTCAGATCCTTCACGAGCGCGGCGGCGGGCTGGTCCGTGTCGCGGCACTGGATTTCAAACTGCGTGGAGAGATTGCGGTGATGATCCCATCCGGCGTGCAGGAGCTGCGTAAAACGGCATCCGCGCTCGGCGAGCCGGCGCGCCATGAGACAGTTGTAGGCGAACGATCCGGGCCGCTTCACATCGGGGCCATACATCTCCAGCACGCTCGCGGGCTCCTTGGAAAAATCCGTCAGCTCCGGCACGCTGGCCTGCATCTTGTAGGCCATCTCGTATTGCGCGATGCGCGTGACGATCTCCGGGTCACCGTATTCCTCGAAGTGCCGCTGATTGAGCTTCGCGAGATCGTCGAGCAGCCCGCGCCGCACCTCGCGCGACACGCCGTCGGGATTCGAGAGATAGAGCACCGGATCGCCGCCGCCGCGGAATTTCACGCCCTGATATTTCGACGGCAAAAATCCGCTCGCCCAGTAGAAGTCGTAGAAAATCTGCCCGCACGACGCCTCCTTGTCGCGCGACGTCATCACCACGAAGCCCGGCAGATCGCTCCCCTCCGTGCCGAGCCCGTAAGTCGCCCACGCACCCATGCTCGGGCGCCCCGGCATCTCCGAGCCGGTGAGAAAAAAGTTGATCGCTGGCGCGTGGTTCACCGCGCCGGTGTGCATGGACTTGATGAAGCACACGTCGTCCACGATGCCCGCCGTGTGCGGCAGAAAATCGCACACCCACGCGCCCGATTTTCCGTGCTGCTTGAAGCCCGTGAATGGTGGCAGCACGAGTTTCTTCGCCTTTTCCGTCATCGTGGAAAGCCGCTGGTTCTTGTGGACGCTCTCGGGGATTTCCTTCCCGCGCCATTTCTCCAGCTCGGGCTTGTAGTCGAACATGTCCACGTGCGGTGGCCCGCCATTGTGGAGCAGGTAGATCACGCGCTTCGCCTTTGGCGCAAAATGCGGCAGCCCCGGCAATCCGCCCACGCCATTCGATGCTGACGAAGACGCCGCAAGCCCGTCCGACTTCATCAGCGAAGCCAGCGCCGCCCCGCCGATGCCGAGTGCGCCCTTCGCAAAAAATTGCCGTCGCGTGAGAAAGGCGGCGCGGTCGGTCAGTGGGGACTTCATCATTGCAGTCATCGAGAACTACTCGCCGGGACGGCGTGCATCAGTTCTTTTTTTCTGCCGCGCCTGCCCCAGCTCGATTTCAGAGCAATTTTGTGAAAGGTGTTTGGAGGATCCGCATCGGCATCTCCTTGCGAATCATGGCACCAAGGCTCTCCACGGTGATGCGCTCTGTGGAGCGGAGATCCCGTTGGAAGATTCGCGTCTGCTCGGCGGCAAATGCGGCATCAGTGGCATTGAAATTGGCCTCGTCGTTCAGCCGCAGGGAACGGTGGTCAAAATTTGCGGAGCCCACGGACACAAAATAGCCGTCCACGATCAGCAGTTTGCAGTGAATCATCGTCGGGAGATGTTCGTAAATCTCCACCCCTGCCTCCAGCATCGGGGGCCAGAGCTTGTGGGATGCCCGCCGCACCGCCTTCGAATCAGTATGCTCTCCCGGAACGATGATTTGCACCCGGACTCCCCGTTTGGCGGCAGCGACCAGAGCCGCGACCGTCTCGCCATCCGGCACGAAGTACGCGTTCTCGATCCGGATCGTCTCGCGCGCCGAGGCGATCGCAAGGTGATAGAGAATGGGAACTCCGTAATCGCCGCCGAGGGGCGAGCTGTGGAAGGCGTTCCCCGCCACGCTGCCCGCGTGTTTCAGCGGGGGAAAATAGTCGCTGCCGAAAAGCAATTCGTGCCGGGCTTTCAGCCAATTGTCCGTAAAGGTAGCCTGAAGCTGCGCCACCACCGGACCTTCCAGCCGGAAATGGGAGTCGCGCCAGTGCTTCGGAGAATCCCCATTTCCTGACCACAGATCAGCGATGCCCACGCCGCCGAGGAAACCGACTTTTCCATCCACCACGAGAATCTTGCGGTGCGTGCGGTTATTGGCGCGGCGGGGATCCAGGAACCAGATCGGATGAAACTTCACGATCTGAACTCCAGCCTCCGTCAGCATGGCATGATAGACGCGTGATTTCTTCCCACCGAGGGCATCCAGCAGCAGATGAACCTTCACCCCGGCACGGGCTCTTTCCGCCAGTGCATCGGCGAAAGACTTCGGCACCTCACCTTCTTCAAACACGTAGGTCTCAAACGTGATCGTCTTTTTTGCCGCTCGGATTTCCCGGAGCATTGCGGGAAAAATCTGATCCCCGTTGATCAATGTGGTGACTTTGTTGCCGGGGAGTTGCGCACCGCCCAGCACGCTCGAAACCGCCTGGCGGAAATCCGGGGATCGGGCGGCCGATGAGGGCTGGAGCGGGCTGTTTACGACCCGGTTGTCCGCGCAACCGAGAAGCAGGGTCACGCCCATCAGCGAACCGAGGCGAGCGATTGGGAGGCGCATTGAAGCCATGACAGAAAAACCATTCATATGAGCAGTTATCGCGATTTGCCACATTGCGGCTGTGCGAATTTTCCGCTCACTTCCTCTGACCCGCCCCGCGAGCCAGCCCTCCGCGCAGGCAGCCTATGGCCGTCCGTCGCGTTAAGTCTGCTTGGCGAACTCGTCCCGGAGGCGGCGGATTTTTTCGATGTCCACATTCCGCAGGTAGCGGGGAATGTTGGTCCACATGCTGTGGAACCCGTAGCCGCCATCGGTGAGCTCACGGATGACTTCGTCGCGACTCACGTGCTCCTCGATGAGGCGATACATCGCGCACACGACTCCGGTGCGGTCCGCCCCATGCCGGCAATGCACGACGAACGGGCCATTTTCCTTCCGGCTCAGCAATGCGAGCGCCCGGGCGATGTCTTTGTCTGCGATGTGCCAGGCGTCCATCTTCACCCGCTGCAGGCGGAGCTTCGTGCCGCGCGCCTGTTTTTCGTCGTCATGGAAATCGCGGAAATCAATCGTCGTCTTCACCCCGAGCTTTTCCAGTTCGCGCAGCCCGGCGGCATCCGGCTGTGCGGAACGATAAAGCCACGGTGTCACGCGGTTGAGATTTTTCACCGTCGTGCCCTTCACCGGCTGCGCCCATGCCGCGGGACGCTCCGCCCGCGCGGCGGATGTGATGAGGATGAGGGAGGCAATAAGGCGGAGCATCGTGACATCCTTGAGGCATCGGTTGTCAGTCGCAAGGCGGATCGGCGAGGGGCGAACGGGGCGGCGCGCAAAGCAGTCCCGCGCGACAGCGCGCGACGGCATGATGACACCACGGACGCTCCCAGTGATCTCGGATCACGCGGCAAGCACGGAGCGTTTGGGAGGTGAAGCTCGGACTCCTTTGGCGCGCTGCGCTCGCCGCTACTTCGCCGCGTCCGGCAGCGGCACCTGCGTCTGGTGCATGAGGTAACCGATGAGATCGCGCACCTGCGTTTCACTCAGCGCCTCCAGCAGCCCCTCCGGCATCATCGAGACTGGAGGCTGCTCCATTTTCTTGATCTCCGCGCGCTCGACGGTCGTGCTTCCCGTCAGCGCGCGGATGGTCACGGTCCTCGCGGTCTGCGCCGGGACGACGCCCGCGAGCAGGCGGCCATCCTTCATTTCCACGATGGTCATGCGGAAGTCCGCATTCACCACCGCGCTCGGGTCGGCGATGTTTTCGAGCAGATAGTCGAGATTGTCGCGACCGGAGCCCGTGAGTTCCGGGCCGAGGTCCGCGCCCTGCCCGTAGAGCCGGTGGCACGCCGCGCACACCGTCGAGAAAGTCGCGCGTCCCGCGCCGAGGTCGGCCTTCGCGAGCGTGTCGGGCGTGAGCCGGCCCTTGAGTTTCGCGATGAGCGCCTGCTTGTCCGCCGCCGGCTCGCGCAATTCGCCCCACGCCTCGCCGAGCAGTTTCGTGATCGCGGGATCGTTGAACGCACGAATCTGCCGTGCGTGAAATGGCGTCACCTCCGCGCGCGGGATTTTCCCCGCCGCGACCTCCGCGAGCAGCGCCTTCGCAAAGGCGGCGCGCGAGACGAGCGTCTCGATCACCGCGCCGCGCTCCGAGCCGTGGAAACTGCGGTAGCTCTTCGCGAGCTGCTCGCCGATCGCCGGATCGTCGAACCGCGAAAGCCCGCGCACCGCGACCGCATTGAGAAAGCGCGTGCCGAGCAGCTTCTCGCACACGCTGCGGAGGTCCGGCGGATTCGCCTCGATGAGCGACTGCAGCGCCGCCTTGCGCGCGCTGATGTCCGCCTTCCCGTCGAGCGCGATCTTCTTCACCTCGTCGAGCGCGCGCCCGTCGCCGAAAAGCACGCTCAGCTCGCGCACGCGACCGCGCAGCGCCTCGTCGTCGGACTTCGCGAGCGAAGCCGCGAGCGCATCCCAAGCCGCCGGCTTCGTCGCCTTGCGCCACCCGCTCATGCCCTCGGAAAAACCGGTGAGGATGTCGCGCAGGTATGCGCCTCCCTTGGTCCTTCCCGCGGTGAGCAGCGCATTCACGGGCGCGGGATTCTTCTCGATGTCCTCAACGAGCCTGCGCGCGATGAATCGGCGC
>JANXZI010000716.1 GCA_025355595.1 Spartobacteria bacterium | reverse complement strand
ATATGGAATTTTCTCCGCCGTGTGCGAGCGACTGCGCCGGGACGCGGAATGATCCGCGATACAAAATGGCGACGCGCAGTTTAACTGCGTGCGGGATTCCCTCAATCGCAGATTGCGCGGCACCACGGGCCGGACGGCACTCAACTCGGCGGCAGGGTCGGCGGATTCGGGACACTCGGAGGGGGCGGGGGCGGGATGACGAGAAGGCCGGACCTTTTCCGCGTGAAGGCCGAGACGATCCCCAGTGCCGCGCCGGAACCCGCCAGCGCCAGTCCGGTCTGCAGCCAGCCCTTCGGCTTCGAGTCCTGATGATCGAGGGTATAGGTGAGGCTGTCAAAATCACCGCCGGAACCGAAGTGAACATTTTTCGCGCTGGCAGGGAGTTTGAAATGAAATGTCTGGCTCACGATTTCACCGTTGAGCCCGTTGGCCGTGCTGAAAATCCAGTCCGTATTCGCGCCGGTCACGAGTTTCATTTCCTTCGGGACATCAATGACGAACTCGCCGGCATTCCGATAGTGTGCAAATGCCTTTGCCCTGACCTTGTTCAGCGCCTTCCGCTGCGCATCGTCCCTTTCCATGCTGAAATTATCGAGGACTGCCGTCGCCATCGAATAACGCAAGTCGCGCAGGACGATGTCCTGATGGTTTCCGTATTGTTCCTTCCAGTTAGCCCATTGGCTGGCGCTGTGCTGGAAGCTGACTTCGACTGCCGCATCGCCGCGTTCATCAATCTTGTAGAGCCAGTTGGAAGTGCGGCTGACGGACTCGGCATCCTGGGCGGGTGCGGGTGCCAGCAGGGCACAGAGGGCCGCGAGCGGTGCGAAAAAGTGGAACCTGATTTTCATGAGGAAGATTTCGTGCGGATTGGAAGGATGCCTACTGACCGTTTCCGAGGCGCGCATATTGGATCAGGGTCTGCATGAGTTGCTGGTTGCGCTGGAAGGTCTGCGTGCTCGATCCGATGAAGACGCCCACGACGCCGTTTTGCGTGGGCTGGAACATGCCGACCCAAGTGTTCGAGCCCAATCTGGACTGCGTGGTGCCGGTGTACACGGTGCCGGTCCCCTTTTGCTGCGTGGTCGCCACCTTGACCTGCGCTCCATTGGCGGCGGCCACTGCCCGCTGGGCTGTCTTGATCGCGTCCTGCGCAGTCTGCAGTTGCGGGAAATGAAAGATGTTTACGGCGATCGTGGACTGCATGTCCTCCGCGGCGAAAACGATCCCCGCAATCGGCGTGTTTTCGAAGCGCGCCCAGTTCGCCGGGACAGCGACAGACGCCATGCCGCCTGCGCCGGTCCAGCGTGTGAATCCCTGCGGCAGCGCCTGTTCGGTGCCGTTGTTCACCGGGACAATTTTCGCGTTCTCGGCCCCATTCACATTTCCGCCTGCGGCATTTCCGCCGGCATTCACCCCGACGGTGCGCTTCGCCAGGATGTCCTTGATCTTGTCTATCTCGATGTTCGGCAGTTCCGGCGGTCTGAAGCCCTGAGCTTGGTATTGCTGGATGTTCAGCCAGATCTGGTGCTTCTGTTCCCGAAGATCCTGCTGCGCCATCTTCACCGCGTCCTCGAATTGCACGCGGCCCTTCGCGCCTACGGCCATCGGGGTGATGGCGGTGCACTCGATGGGGATGAAGTCCGACGGGCCGGTGCCAAACCAGACGAGAGTGAACGCGTGGCCGGGACGGAAGACCACCGTCGTCTTCAGTCCGAAATGCTCCATGACCGAGGACCACAGCAGTGCCAGTTCCACGCACAGGCCCTGATTCGTGATGATGACATCACGCGGCATCCGCACCGTCTGCACCATCGTGCGCACATCGCCCATCGTGGATGGCACGCCCTGGTCGCTCGTGTAGCGCATGTTCGTGTCGCACATGTAGTCATACAGCGCCTTCATGACCCGCCAGACTTCCTGCGACCCACCCGAAATGCCCGCGGTGGTGCCGCCCGTGCGCTGGGTGATCACCGCGCAGAATTCCTTCACGACGGGGTCGTTCGGGGTGACCATCGCGACGATGAACGGCGAGGTGATGAAGACGTCATACCACGTCAGGATTTCATTCTTCGGAAGATCCGTGTACTCGACCTCATTCACGCCGCGCAACTCGATGTTCGAGCGCAGGATTTCCTCCCGCGGCTGGCCGGACTTGTCGGCCCAGCGGATCTTCGTTTCGAGTGTCGCCGTGGTCTGATTCGCGAGCGCCGCGACTTTCGCCGGGATCTGCGGGTAAAAGAGCTTCACGACGGTCTGCCCCGGCGGAATCTCCGCATGCGCCTCCTCGGTCGTCCACGGCACGTACTCGGGGATTTGGTAGCTGACGGAAAAATTCCGCACGCTGCCTTTGCCGTCGTTGTGAAAGACGATCTTGCTGACAAAATTGCGGCCGTTCTGCGCGGCGGGGTTGCCATAGACCTTGTAGGCGAAAGTCATCAGCGACTTTTTCACCGTCGGCGGATCCCAGCGCAGCGCACCCTGCTCCGGCGGGCTGAGGAAGTAGAAGGCCACGCAGCCGAGGCCGGCGAGGATGAGCAGTGCGGCGGTAAGACGGAAAAATCTAGTCATTGGCGCGGAAGAAAAATTGGCATGAAAAAATGTGGCGGTGGGCGCGAGAATCGAACTCGTGCGAGTGTTTCCCGTAGCACCGCGGCCCCGGCTTTGTCACACCCAAAAATACACACGCTGCGCGGCGATCAGCCCGCTTCCGCGCTGCGCACGAGTTCGGCGAAGACGCCGTTCTTCGCCACGAGTTCGTCGTAGCGACCCTGCTCTGCGACGCGACCCTCGGCGAAGACGAAGATGCGGTCG
>JANXZI010000692.1 GCA_025355595.1 Spartobacteria bacterium | reverse complement strand
ACCGCATCCCGCGCGTGCAGTATCCCACCGGCGGCGGGAGCGTGGCCTGGACGCCGGACAGCAAGGGCGTCTTCTTCACGCGCTATCCGCACGCGGGCGAGAAGCCCGAGGCGGACGTGAATTTTTTCCAGCAGATCTGGTTTCACACGCTCGGCGCGCCGGGGAGCGCGGACACGTATTCCGCCGGGCGCGATTTCCCGCGCATCGCGGAGATTGATTTCGACACCTCGCGCGATGGCCGCTGGGTGATCGCGCGTGTGGCGAATGGCGACGGCGGCGAATACGCGCACTACGTCCGCGACATGAAGACCGGCGCCGCTGCGGCGTGGCGGCAGATCACGCGCTTCGAGGACGGCGTGAAGGAAGCCGCCATCGGCTGCGACAGCGCCACGCTCTACCTGCGCTCCGTGAAGGACGCGCCGCGCGGGAAAATCCTGCGCCTCCCGCTCGACGGATCGAAGGCGCTCGCGGATGCCGAGGTCATTGTGCCCGAGGGCGAGGCGGTCATCGAGGGCATCACGCCGACGGCATCATATCTTTTCGTGTCCGAGATGATCGGCGGGCCGTCGCGCATCCGGCGCTTTGATCTTGCCGGAAAAAGTGCGCGCGAAATTTCGCTGCCGGTCGCGAGTGGCGTCGCGCAGATCCTCGCACTGGAGGACAGCGCGGACGATGACCGCGTGCTTTTCCGCGAGACGAGCTTCATCGCGCCGTCTGCGTGGTTCATGGACGACTCGGCCTTATTCGCAGGGGAAGGCGGGCTGAGAAAGATGGCGCTCTTCAACACCTCGCCTGTGGACTTCAGCGACATCGAAGTCGTGCGTGAATTTGCGACGAGCAAGGACGGCACGAAGGTGCCCGTGAACATCCTCCGCCGCAAAGGCACGAAGCTCGACGGCTCGAATCCCACACTGCTCTACGCGTACGGCGGCTACGGCATCAGCATGAAGCCGCAGTTTGATTTCGAGCGGCGTCTGTGGCTCGACCGCGGCGGCGTGTATGTCGTCGCGAACCTCCGCGGCGGCGGCGAATTTGGCGAGGCGTGGCATCTCGCGGGGAATCTCACGAAGAAGCAAAACGTTTTCGACGACTTCGCGGCGTGCGCGCGGCATCTCATCGAGCGCGGCTACACGCGGCCCGAGAAACTCGCGATCGAGGGCGGCAGCAATGGCGGGCTGCTCATGGGCGCATTCCTCACGCAGAATCCCGGCCTCGCCCGCGCCGTGATCGCGCACGTCGGCATCTACGACATGCTGCGCGTGGAACTCGATCCGAACGGCGCGTTCAACGTGACCGAATTCGGCACGGTGAAAGACCCCGCGCAGTTCAAGGCCCTGCGTGCCTATTCGCCCTTCCACAACGTCACCGACGGCACGAAGTATCCCGCCGTCTTCTTCCTCGCCGGGGAAAAGGACGGCCGCGTAAACCCGTCCAATTCCCGCAAGATGACCGCGCGCCTCCAGGCCGCGAGCGCCTCGGCGAATCCCATCCTCGTCCGCCTCAGCGGCGCCTCCGGGCATGGCATGGGCACGGCGCTTTCCGAGCGGATCGCGCAGCACGCGGATGTGCTCGCGTTCCTGTTCGATCAACTCGGAATGAAGGCGGCCGCGGCAAAGTAGCGCGCGGCGTTGCGCGCCGCGACGCACGTCTCACTTCTTCGCCTTCGCCTTGAGCATCCCCTGCACGCGCGCGTTTTCCTTTTCGAGCGCAGCGGGCGGAATCGGCATCGGCGTGAACTCCGAGCGCTCCAGTTTTTCCTCCGCCGGGATCGTGCGCAGCCGGATGTTGCGAAACCAGACATCAGCGCCGTGATCTTGCAGCCACAGCTTGCCGCCGCGCGCATTGAGGTTCGCGCCACGGATTCGGAGCAGCTCGATCTCCTTCGCCCACTTCCGATCAGTGTAGTCGAAATCAATGACCTTCTCGCCATTCAGCCAGTGTTGGATCACGGTGCCCTTGCACATCACGCGGCCCTCGTTCCATTCGCCGAGCGCGCGCGTCGCGTCCTTCGACGGCGCCATGCAGAAGAACAGCGAAGCCGCCGCCTGCCGCGGGTTTTCGCCGTAGGGGCTGCTGACGTTATCGAGCACCTGATACTCGTATTGACCGGGCCGGTAATAGACGCCGCTGTTGCAACCCTTCGACACTTTCCACTCGAAGTGCAGCTCGAAATCATCCGGCACCGGCTTCACCGTGTAGGTGAGATTTCCGCCCTTTGCCTTGCGGAAAAATGCGCCGTCCTCGATGACCCAGTTACCCTTGTGCTCCCAGCCGGTGAAACTTTTCCCGTCGAAGATCGTCTCAAAATTCGCCGACGCCTTCGCCACGCCGCCCGCTCCCGCACCGGCGCTGATGCGCGAGACGATGACCTCCCGAGTCTTTCGCTCGATGGAGTAAAGCACGCCCGCCTCTTTCTCGTCCCACGCGAACGCCTGCCCCGCGGCGCTGATCGGAATCGTCGCGCGCCACACGAGTTCGCCGCCGTTCGCGGGCACATCGAGCACATACAATTCGCGCGCATCGTGCCCTGTCACAAAAAGCTGCCCGCCCGGTCCGAACGCGCCGCCCGAGCTGCTGTTGCCCGCGAATCGCTGAATGAGCGCAGCGGGAAATTTCCAACTCGCAAGCTGCTGCCACTGCGCGTCGAACTTCACGACGACGCTGCGCGCCGGATTGCTCGTCGTCTTGTAATGCGCGAAGCACGCGAACCACTCCTCGCCCCGCCGCACCGCCCACGTCAGCGAGCCCGGCGGCGTGTCGAAAACATGCTGGCCGGTAGGCTGCATCGTCGCCGTATCCCAGATTTCGACCGAACTTTTCTCCGGCATCGAGGGAAAATTCGAGTGCGCGCAAAACAGCTTCCCGCCAAGCACCACGCCAGCGTTCAGATGCCTGATCGGCCCTTCCTTGCCGCCGTCCCACCCGCCCACACGCTCGCCGGTGGACTTCCGATATTTTCCAATGGCGTGGTTATCAATCGCGTAGAAAAATTCCGCATCCACCGCGACACCTTGGTTGGCCTCCTTCACCTCGAACCGCCGCAGTTCCGCGTGACGCCAGTCACCGGCATCGGGCGCATCCGCGAACCCAGGAAACTGACCGAACAATGCGCCCAGAAAAACAGTGAGGCAGAGGCGCAAGTTCATAAGTGACGGGTCATTCGGAAAGCTGGACAAAGTTGCGGATCACTGGCCGCAGCGCTCCGAGAAATGCGCAGGCGTATTTTTGCGTCTGCAAAGATTGCGGCTGTCCCGGACCGGACCATTTGCGGGAGGCAGTTTCATCCCCCGCCCGAAGTTTTCGCGATAACGAATTTCACCAACTCCTCGCATTCGAAAAACGACGGCGACACCTTATGCCCTTCGCCGGGGATGAGCTTCACCGTGATCGAGCCGCCACCGGCCTCGTAGCGCTGCTTCACGATCTCGCCATTGTCGGCGAATGGCACGACCGTGTCCGAGTCGCCATGCACGATGAACATCGGCACGCGGTTCGCGAGCAGGCCCTGCAAATTGTCCACCGGATTGAATCGGGCGAGATTTGCACGCAGCTCATCCTCGGCCAGTCCATAGTCCGCGAGCACAGGCCGCTTGGAATTTTTCAGCGGCCAGCTCGCGAGATTGCACACCGGATAGATGCCAGTGAATGCGGTAAGCTTGTCCGGATTCCGCATCGCCCACGCGAGCATCATCAGCCCGCCGCGGCTCTGGCCGAGCAACACCGGCTTTGCGGAAAAGCCGCGCCGCACCATCCCGTCGTGGAATGCGGAAAACTTCGCGTTGCTCGCGGGAGAGCCGCGCACTTCGCCGAGGTCAATGCCTGCGATGCTGATGCCCGCCTTCAGCAGTCGCTCGAAATACCACTGGTGCCCCGCGCCCGGCAGGCCCGGCAACGTCGGCGCGAACCACAGCCACGGCTTGCTCTTCGCGGGCTCCGGCGCGGCGATGATGAACGCCTTGCGGCCATCCACCTCGAAGGTCGTTCGCGGCAGCGGCGGCTCTGCGGCGATGTCCGCGCGAACGAACAAGAGCAGCGCGAGCGACAAGCGCGTGAGGCGGCGTGTCACGGGATGAGTGGAGATCGGAAAGTGGGAGCGCGCATGAGCCGAAGCTGCGCGCCTATTTGAACAGCGCCCCGATGCGCTTCTTTCCTTGCTCGTTTGGCGGCGTCCATCGCACGTCAGTTTTCGGGAGCTGCTGTTTCAGCGCGGCGACGTCCGATTCCGAGAGGTCAATGTTGTCGAGCGTGAGCCTCATGAGATGGGTCAGTTTTTTCAGTTCGCTCAGCGCGC
>JANXZI010000680.1 GCA_025355595.1 Spartobacteria bacterium | reverse complement strand
GCCGCATCCGGCGAAGCGTCCGCGGAATTCCGCATGAAGTTTTTTGAGAACCACGAGGATCTCTCCGGCGCGATCTTCACCGCGCACCTGCCCTCGCTCGCGCGCAACATGTCCGCGGAAAAACTCGAAGCCCTCTTCGCCCTCGCGCAGCGCAAGCTCGGCACGACGCCGGAGGATCTCGCCACGGGCCTCGATGCTCTTCTCACCGCGCTCAACCAGCGCGGCATTCCGCCGGGCGCGACCTTGCGCGCGTGGGGCCCGCAGGTCGTCACCGCGCTGCTTTCCGCGGGCGAGCCCGCATCCGCGGCAGTCTGGACAAATTCGCCCACGGACGGCGCGCAGCTCTCCGCGAATCCGTGGGCCATCGAGGAGCGCAAGTGCGCGGACGGAAAAACTGCCGCGTTCATGTCCAGCTTTCCGCGCGGCGAAAAGCTCACCGGCACGCTACGCTCGCCTGCGTTTACACTTCCGAAGACGCTCACATTTTTCCTCTGCGGCCACGACGGCAAGCCCGCCGATCCGGCGGCGAAGACAAACTTCATCCGCCTGCGCGATGCGCAGAGCAACGCCGTCCTGCGCGAAGCCGCGCCGCCACGCAACGACGTGGCGAAACAGATCACCTGGGATCTCGCAGACAGCGCCGGCAAGAGCGGCGTGATCGAAATCACCGACGGCAACACCGGCAGTGCATTTGCCTGGCTCGCCGTCGCGCGCTTCGAACCCGAGCTTCCCGAGCTAAAACTCGCCGAGCCGCCGAACACCTCGCGCCGGATGCAGACCGCCGCGGATCTCATCCGCACGCTGAAGCTCACCGGCTTCGAGCCCGCGCTCACAAAGCTCGCGTTCACGTCCACGACGGATGCCGACACGCGCGCCGCCGCCGCGCGCGCTCTCCTCGGCGGCAACGCGGAAAAATCGCAGCCACAGATCGCCGCAGTCGTCGCCGACACCGCCGCGCCCGCGCTGCTGCGCGAAAAATTCGCGCTCGCACTTGCCGAGACAAAATCGCCCGCGGCCATCGCCGCGATCAGCACGGCGATGCGCGACGCACCGCATCGGCTGCAGCAGTCATTCGCCACCGCGCTCGCCGGTTCGCGCGAGGGCGCGGAGGCGCTGCTCACCGCCTGCACCGATGGCAAGGCGCCCGCGACGCTGCTGCGCAACAAGCCACTCGTGGATCGCCTCAAGGCCGCGAAAATCTCCGACCTCGACGCGCGCATCGCAAAGCTCACCGTGAATCTTCCCCCCGCAAATGCCGAACTCGACAAGCTGATCGCCGCACGCGGCAAGGCATTTGATCCCACGAAAGCGAGTGCCGCGCGCGGTGCGGATGTCTTCGTGCGCAACTGCGCCGTGTGCCACGCGATCGAGGGCAAGGGCGGCGCGCTCGGTCCGCAGCTCGACGGCATCGCCGGCCGCGGTTCCGAACGCCTGCTCGAAGACATCCTGGATCCAAACCGCAACGTGGATCGCGCATTCCGCATGAACGTGATCACCTTGAAAAATGGAAACGTCGTCGCGGGTCTTCCGCGTCGCGAGGAAGGCGCGCAGCTCATCCTCGCCGACGCCGCCGCGCAGGAAACACGAGTGACGATCGCCGACATCACGGAGCGCAAGGAGACCGAGACCTCGCTCATGCCACCGACTTTCGGCGAGGTGATCCCGCCCGCGGAACTGAACGACCTCCTCGCCTTTCTCCTCGGGAAAAAGCCGGGCAAGTAGCGACAAGAGGAGGCGATCCGCAAAGTAGGCGAGGTTTCCAACCTCGCGTGGGAGGATGGGCGAAGGCGGCGGGATGGCGCGGAGCAACTTCGGGGACATCGAACGTCTGACATCCAGCGCACGCCGTTCCCCACCACCTCGCTGCGCTCGCCCGCGCGAGTTTGCAAACCTCGCCTACTTTGTCGCCGCCTGCCGCAGCAGCGACCGCACGCGCGTGAAGTGCTCCTTCGAAAATCCCATCGCGAGCTTCAACTGATAGTCGCGTTCGAGGACGTTCGTAATTTTCCGGCAGCGCCGCCAGTCCGCGAATGAAATCCTGCGGCCCAGCATTGCCCACAGGCCGTTGCACGGGACGGGAAAATCGCTGCCATGCAGCAGCCGTTCGCCGAGCAAGCCCGCGTTTTTTCCGACGCACCGCTTCGCAAACTTGCCGCGCTGCGGGACATTCCACGCGCTCGTGTCGCCGTAGAGGTTCGGCCATTTCGCGAGCATGCCGGCAAAGACGTGGAAGTATTGCGGATCGCCGAACCCGCTCTTCGTCGCCGCGTGCGCGGCGATGACGGTCACGCCGCATTTGAGCGGCAGCGTGAGCACACGCGGGTCGGAGTACGCGGCATTGATCACCTGCACGGTGTGCTCGCCGCCGGTGTGCGCGAGCAAAGGCAGGCGCGCCTCCGCCATGCGCTCCCAAAATTTCCGATAGCGCGTGTCGTTGCAGTCCACGTTGTGGCAGTTCGGCAGGAGCTTCATCACCGCCGCGCCGCCCGCGATGCAGCGATCGAGTTCATCGAGCGCATCGGGCCGCGCGGGATGGATGCTCACCGCGGGGATGAATTCGGGATTCTTTCGCGCGAGGCGGAGCACGTAGTCGTTCGGAACGTGGAAGGAACCGGTGTCCGCCATCTTCGATCCGTCGGCGCGAAAGACCTCGTCCTGCGCGAGAATCACGATCGCGCCGAGCGACGATTCGCGCACGAGCCTCAGCAGATGCGCGACGTAGCGCTCATCGAAATCATCCGCGTGCAACGACGACGCGCCGAGGCCGATGTGCCGGAGCATGTGCGCGGCGAGCGGCTTCTGCCACCACGTCGCACCGAGCCGCATCCAGCACCCGCTCCCGGATTTCCCATTGCCGACGATGTGAACGTGGCAGTCAATCGGCTGCGCGTTTTCGCCGCGGGTGGAAATTGGGGTCGGCGTCATTTTCAGCAGACGAAAGGAGAGCGAAGCAACTTGTGCGAGGAAGAACCGCGCGCGACGCGC
>JANXZI010000640.1 GCA_025355595.1 Spartobacteria bacterium | reverse complement strand
CGATTCATCCGTGGCCCCATCTTTTGCAACCTGCTGCTCGCCGACGAAATCAACCGAACTCCTCCCAAGACCCAGGCCGCGCTCCTCGAAGCGATGCAGGAGAAAATGGTCACCGCGGGAAACACCTCCTACACGCTTGAGGAGCCGTTCTTCGTTCTCGCCACCCAAAATCCGATCGAGCAGGAAGGCACCTATCCGCTCCCCGAGGCGCAGCTTGATCGCTTCATGTTTAACATCTGGGTGGACTACCCCACTCCGGACGAGGAAGAGGAAATTCTCCGCTCCACCACGGGAGGTAGACGCATCGAACCTCAGCCGGTCCTCACGCAGGCCGATGTCATCCAGCTTCAAGCGGTCGTCCGCAAAGTCCCCGTCTCCGATCACGTCATCAAATATGTCACGCGGCTCGTGGGCGCGACCCGCCCGCAAAATGCTGACGCGCCCCACGTCACGAAGACCTATGTGAGCACCGGTGCCGGACCCCGCGCCGGCCAGTATCTCATCCTTGCCGCAAAGGCCATGGCCATTCTTGAAGGCCGAATCCACGTGAGTTGCGCCGACATCCGCCGCGCCGCGCCGCCCGTGCTGAGGCACCGCATCCTCACAAATTTTGCCGCCGACTCCGAAGGTCTCACGCCGCTCTCGATCGTGAAGAAGCTGCTCGAAGAAGTGCCGGAGCCCGGTGCGGAGGCTTATGCGGTGGCAAAGTGATTGCCTCGTCCGCGCGCATCCGGCATCCCGCTTGCCATCATGGCTGACCGCTCGCTGCTCTCGACAAAATCCATCGCCCCGCAGGACCGCCTCATCTTCGCGCTCGACGTGCCGACGAAGGCCGAAGCGCTCGCGTGGATCGATCGGCTCGGTGACGCGGTGACTTTTTACAAGCTCGGCCTCGAATTCTGCATGAGCGGGCAATACTTCGAGGTGCTCGACGAACTGCAGGCGCGCGGCAAAAAAGTGTTCGCCGATTTGAAATTTTACGACGTGCCCGCGACCGTGCGCGGCGCGGTGGCGAACCTCGCGCGCTGCGGCGCCTATTGCTGCACGCTGCACGGCGTGTCGTCGATTTACGCGGGCGCAGTGCCGGTGAAGGGTGCGATGAAGCTGCTCGCCGTGACGGTGCTCACGAGCCTCGACGCCAGCGATATCGCGGAACTCGGCTGGAGCGGCACCGTCGAGGATCTCGTGTCCATGCGCGCGCGCCGCGCGGTGGAGGCGGGGATTGATGGGCTCATCTGCTCCGGTCAGGAAGCGTCGCGCCTGCGCCGCGAACTCGGCCACGGCCCGCTGATCATCACGCCGGGAATCCGCGCCGCGAACGAGCGGGGGAGCGATGATCAAAAGCGCACGATGTCGCTGGAGGAGGCATTCCTCGCGGGCGCGGATCACATTGTTGTGGGCCGCCCGATCCGCAATGCGCCCGACCCGCGCGCTGCCGCGCAGGCGATGCAGGACGAAATCGCACGGCTGTTTTCCGCGTAGCGTTGCGGGAGGCTCGGCCGAAATTCCCGGAACATTGCAACTCTTCCACGCGGACGGGACTCGCCGCGACGCACGGATTTTCAGCAGAGGTTTTTCCCGCCGACTACTTCTTCTCGAAAACCATGCCCTTCTTCGATGCCTGCTCGCGCACGGCGGTGGTCACGGCGGTGCCGAGCGTGTTGTCCTTGCCCTTCTCCTTCATCTTTTCCGCGACGAATTTCTCGCGCTCAACGGCCAGCCCGCCGAGTTCCTTTTGCAGCGTCTCGCGCTCGGCGGTCTTCTTCGCGATGAAGGCCTTGCGATCGTCTGCGCTTAGTTTTCGCATTTCCTCGGGGAGTTCCGTGTCCTTCAGTGTGGAAATGTCGAAGTCCTTTTGCTTCGCACGGTCCACGATATCCCAGTGGGCATTGCTGTAGGCCTTGCCCGACTTGCCCTGCACACGCGTGGCCAGCACGGTGGCACCGCCGGGCGAGGATGCCGCGTTCGCATCCTGCGCTTCCTGACGCGCTTTTCCCGCGCCGCCGGCGGCACCGTAGCCGATGTAGGTGCTGTTGAGTTTTGAGTTCAGGTCAGCGATCTTTTTGTCCTGCGGCGCCTGGATGTCGGCGATGCGTGCGTCCTGATTGATCACGAGGTAGCGGCCGTCGGCCAGCGCCGCGCCGTCCTTCCATTTTCCATTGATGCCCTCCTGCTCGGGACCGCAGTGGATGGTGTTGACGATGATGCCCTTGGCGATCGCGCCCTTGCATGACTCGACGTAGCTCACCGGGCCCTGCGTGAACGGCTCGTTGCCCGCGATGAAAATGGCCTTGTAAGTCTTCGGCGAATCGTCCCACGCGAGATCCTTCGTCGCGTCCTTGATCACCCAGCCGCAGTATTCCTCGCCGCCGTTCGTCTTCAGCGAAAAGAGCTGCTCGCTGAGCTTGTCTAGATCATCGGTGAGCGGGACGACCTGCCGCACCCAGCCTTTTGTTTTGCTCAGCCCGTTATTGCCGTATTCGTAAAGTGCGACCTGCACGCGCGGCGGCTTGCCGTCCTGCTTCGCGGTGGCGAATTCGTTGACGATGTTCCAGAGCTGCGTTTTGGCCTGCGCGATGAGGCCATCCATCGAGTTCGACGTGTCGAGCAGGATGGCGAGCTGCACGACCGGCTGGTCGGCGGCAGGTTTCACGGATTCCGCGCGGGCCTGGAAAAAGATTCCGAGAGTGAGCGCGGCGGTGGCGAGGAGGTGATGGAGTTTCATGCTGCGAGGATGGCACGCGCGGCGGCGCGAGTTGTCAGGGCGGCGTGCGGGACTTGTAAAAGAAAGGTGAAGCGCAGCCTGCCCTGTTGCTTCCGCTTTCCTCGCAATCGTCAGTTGTCGTGGCCCCGTGCGTTGCGGTATTCCGTTGGGTTGCTCGCCATGAAATCATCCCGCTCATTCCTCTGCATCATCGCCAGCATGTGCATCGTATTTTCAGCCGGCCTCACTGTCCGTGGCGAGGACAAGCCAAAGCGCCTCACGGTTTCGGATTATTTTGCGATGGTCCCCTCGGGCACTCTCGAAGCGAACGGCGCGACTTTGCTCCGGCTCATCCGCTCGCCAAAGTGTGGTGTCGAGGACACGGTGAACGGCTATCTCAGTTGCGTCGGCGATGGCGCGCAGCCCGCGTTTCAGGTCGCGCTCTTTCGTTTCAAGGACGGTCGCCCGCTGCTCGCGGTCTGCCAGGGTGAGGGCGACGAAGGCGGACCGGACAGCGTGAAGCTCGATTTTTTCCAGCTCGACAGCAAGGGCCGCATGATGAAGGCGCCGCGCTCGCTTTTCCCGGTGAAGGAAAATGCGTTTCCGATCAACAGGCGCACGGCGCACTTCTACGTGCTCCCGCGCAAGGGCAGGACGGTGCTCGTGCGCGATGTGAGCGGCGGCAAAGTCCGCCAGAAGTTCACTTGGAACGGTGAGCGGTTTATCGCGGAGAAGTGAGCTGGCTGGCTGGCTGCCGAGAAATCGTTCGCAATCCCTTGCAGGATCGCCATTTTGCCGCGCTCCCCGCCTGTGAAAGTTCTCCTCATCGAAGACGAAGCCAAAATTGCCTCCTATGTGACCAAGGCGCTGACGCGCGCCGGCCACATCGTCACCGCGATCGCGGACGGGCAGGCGGGGCTCATCGCGGCGACGACGGATCCCTACGATGTGATCGTCCTCGACCTCGGGCTGCCGGGGCGCGACGGGCTGGAGATCCTCGGCGCGGTCCGTGATCGGAGCATCAGCACGCCGGTGCTCATTTTGACGGCGCGCGGCGATGTGAAGGATCGCATCGCCGGGCTAAACCGCGGTGCGGACGACTATCTTGCGAAGCCATTTTCCATGGAGGAGCTGCTGGCGCGCGTGAACGTGCTCACGCGGCGCAAGGGCGAGGACGCCTCGCCGATTTTGCGGGTCAGCGATCTCGTGATGAACGAGACCACGCACATCGTGACACGCGACGGGAAGACCGTTCACCTTTCGCAACGGGAATACGAGGTGCTGCATTTCCTCATGCTGAACTCCGGGCGGACCGTGACGCGCACGGAGATCTGCGAGCATGTGTGGAAGAGCGCGCTGGCGAACGACACGAACGCCGTGGACGTGTACATCCAGCGGCTGCGCGTGAAGATTGACGAGGATGCCGCGGAAAAGCTGATCCAGACCGTGCGCGGCACCGGCTACGTGATGGGCGCGAAGAAGCCATGAGGACGCTGCCGCTGTCCGCGAAGATCGCGCTGTGGTCGTTTGCGCTCGCGATCATGACGATGGGCATCGGCTACTCCATCACGGCATACGTGCTGAGGCAGGAGATCGTGTCCGTGGTGCAGCAGCGGGCGGAGCGCATTTCAAAGGAAATCCTCGGCGCGCTCGATCACCTGCCGCCGAACCCGACAGCGATCACCAAGGACATGCTGCCGAAGTCCGCCTCGGGGATTCCCGTCGAGATCACGACCGCGGGCGGAGAATCGCTCTACCGCACCCCGGCACTCAAGAACAAGACGTTCAGCGACCGCCCGGCGACACCGCACGAGACGATGGTCGGCAAGCTGTCATACTACGTGGAGACCCAAGAGCAGCGCGGGCTGAAGGTGCGGGTCGCACTGCCGCTCACCCAGGTGGACACCTCGCTGCGGCGGCTGAAAGTCGCGAGCCTCGCGGCACTGCCATTTGTCACGCTTCTCAGCTTGCTCGGCGGATACTGGGTCGCGGGTCGCGCGCTCCGGCCCGTGCGGAGAATCACCGAGGCCGCGGCGCGGATCACCGCGGAGGATTTGCACCAGCGCCTGCCGCTCCCCGCCGCGCGTGACGAAATCCGCAAGCTGACGAACGTGCTCAACGACGCCTTCGAGCGCCTCGAACGCAGCTACCTCCAGGCGATGCGCTTTGCCTCCGACGCCTCGCACCAGCTCAAGACACCGCTGACGGTGATGCGCGCAGCCATCGAGTCGCTGCTCGCGGATGCCGGCCTGCGGCCCGAGCAGGGTACCGTGCTGAACGATCTGCTGGAACAGACACGCCGGCTCTCCTCCTTGACCGAGGGCCTGCTGCTGCTCGCACGCGCGGACGCCGGCGGCATCCAGGCGCAGCCGGACGAGACAGACGTGATCCCGATCCTGGAGCGCTGCATCGAGGATGCCGAGGTGCTCGGATCGAATGCCGGAATCCGGATCGAAAAGGATCTGCCGAACAGATTCAACGCGCTCGCCGATCCGGGCCGCACGGAACAGATCCTCCTGAACCTGCTCGAAAACGCCGTGAAGTACAACCGGCAGGGCGGCGTGATCCGCGTCGCACTCGACGAACGGGGGAACAAGGTGGTCATCACCGTCTCGAACACCGGCGTGCCGATCCCCCCGGAACGGATGCCGTGGATCTTTGATCGCTTCGCGCGCGGCGACCGCGACGAGTCGCGCGCGGGTCACGGCCTCGGGCTGAGCATCGCCCGCGAACTCGCCATCGCCCAGCGCGGCGACGTGCGCCTCGTGCGCTCGGACGCGGAGGCGACGGAATTTGAACTCTTGCTCGGGCTGCCCGGCGCGAAGGCCTCGGACAATCCGCTCATCCCCCTGCTCACGCCTGCGCCGCGGCCAGCACATCCCCGACCGGCCCGCGCTCTGCCTTTTGGCTCCTAGCGTTTGTCCGATCCTTATGATTAAGCACATCCTCGTTCTCGGTGCCGGCAGTGCGGGGCTCATCGCCGGCATTTCGCTGAAGCGCAAGATTCCGAATATCACCGTCCACATCGTTCGCAGCCCCGAAATTGGCGTCATCGGTGTCGGCGAGGGCACCACGCCGCATTTTCCAGCTCACCTCTTTGATTACCTCGGCATCAGCCGCAGGCATTTCTACACGCACGCCGCGCCCACATGGAAACTGGGTGTCCGCTTCCTCTGGGGGCCGCGTGGCAGCTTCGATTTCACCTTTCAGCCACAGCTCGATTCCCAGTGGAGCGATCTCCCGATGGCCAATGGATTCTACTGCGATGGGGAATTTCGTGACGCGAGCCTTCCATCCTCGCTGATGCACCACGGCAAGGCCTTCGCCCGTCAGCCCGATGGCAGTCCCGACCTCCAGCCGTTTCACGCCCTCCACATCGAGAACAAGAGCCTCGTCGAGACCCTCGAAAGTGTCGCGCGCGACATCGGCATTGAGTTCACGGATGGAAAGGTGGCCTCCGCCGAACGCGGCCCAGGGGGCATCGCCGCAGTGGTGCTGGAGGACAGGAGCCGGATCGAGGCGGATTTTTTCATTGATGCAAGCGGGTTCCGCAGCGAACTGCTCGGCAAGGCGCTCGAGGAGTCGTTTGTGAGCTTTGATCGCTCCCTGTTCTGCGACCGGGCCGTCGTCGGAGGCTGGGAGCGCACGGTCGAACCCATCCTGCCGTACACGATCGCCGAAACGATGGATTCCGGCTGGGCGTGGCAGATTGAACACGAGCACCACATCAACCGCGGCTATGTCTATGCCTCGCAGTCAATCTCCGACGATCAGGCCGCCGACGAATTTCTTCGCAAGAACCCGAAGGCTCCAAAATCCCCGCGCGTCGTCAAATTCCGCTCCGGCTGCCATCGCCGTCATTGGGTGGAAAACGTCGTAGCCATCGGCAATGCTGGCGGATTCGTGGAGCCGCTGGAGGCCACCGCCCTGATGGTCGTGTGCTCGCACGCAAAAAACTTTGTCGAAATGCTCCTCCAAAGTTCCTGCTCGCCCACCCCAACCATGCGCGACCTTTACAACGAAAATACGTTTGCCGCGTGGGAGGACATCCGGGACTTTCTCGCCCTCCACTACCGGCTGAACACCGCGAAGGACACGCCATTTTGGCGGCATTGCCGCGAAGACACGGACATTTCGAGCCTTGCGCCACTTTTGAAATTTTACGCCGAGAATGGCCCGACAGGACTCTGCCGCTACCGACTCCCGAAACCCACCAGTGCGTTCACGGTCGAAGGTTTTCTCGTCATGCTCGTCGGCAACCGAATACCCTACGACTTTAAGCATTCACCGACCGCTGCAGAGCTCAAAATATGGCAGGCCCATCGCGCCAGCCTTGATGCCACTGCACGCAACGGCATCGGTGTCCGGGAAACTCTTGCCTACATTCGCCATCCGGCTTGGCAGTGGCACGATGAGCGGACAATGCCTGTGCCAAGGACAAGATGACCCGATTGGCGAGCAACGATCCGGCAAGCAACACAGCACGATCATCCGCAAAATGCCGGTTGACACCCTCGGCTCGTGAACTAGAGTGCGCGCCCTTTTTCCAACGGCACTGTGCTGATGGAAAAAGAAAAACAAACTTAACCGCAGGAGGGCAAACCGCCCGCCAGCACTGCAAAAACACATGTCCCTAAAACGTTCCAAACGATATCGCGCCGCCGCGGAAAAGCGCGATGACAAGAAAGTCTATCCGTTCGCCGAAGCCATCGCCGCTCTCAAGGCGATGCCCGCCACCAAGTTCGACCAGACCGTGACGCTTTCGTTCCGTCTCGGTGTAGACCCGAAGC
>JANXZI010000179.1 GCA_025355595.1 Spartobacteria bacterium | reverse complement strand
CTGCGGGAAAGAACGGCTCCGGTGACGAGCGCGGCGGCTTCGTGATGGGCCACAGGCGGCTGACCGATGCGCTGGTCGGCTGGGAGCAGTGGGACGAATTGCTCGCGCTCGACGGCAGTCCGTATCTCCCCGCGCTGAACGATCCCGCGCAGGAAACGAAGCGCCTCGTGGTGATGGGCACCGCGGCATTCCTCACGGGCGACAAGGCGCGCGGCGCGGCGAAGACTGGGACGATCCGCGCCATGCTCGACGCTTTGAAGACAGAGCGCGCAGTGAAGTCCGCCGACGCGAAGACCGCGGCGGAGAAGGCGAAGAAATCCGAGGAGCAAATCAAAAAGGCGGTGACCGATGCGGAGGCATCGTTTAAGGCGAAGCTGGAGCCGATTGAGAAAGCCGTTGCCGAGCTGGAGTTTTTCCGCGCCCTCGCCGAGGGGCACGCCGAAGATGCACACAAACAGATCAGTGCGGTGAGCAGCGCGGGCAAGATGCGCCTCGCACGCCTGAACGATCTCAGCGGCGACAGGGTGAAGGCCGCGCAACTCGCGCGCGAAGCCGTGAAGGAAGCCGACGGCCAGGTGCTCCCGCTCGCAAATCTCGCCGACATCCTCTGGCGCAAGGGCGACAAAAAGGACGCGCTCGAAACGTTTGAAAAACTCCGCCCGCTTTGCGCGCAGGCGGATCTGGATCAGCCGGTCTTCACTCGCCTCCGCGCCATCGCGGATGAGCTGAAGCTCGCCGCAGACTGGCGGCCAGAACTCAACTGGCCCGCAGGGAGCGGACAGCGCCCGGACCTCGCGAGCCTCGGACCATTCCGCTGGCATCCGTACGCCGCGCCGGACTGGAGCCTCCCCGATCAGAATGGCGAGGCGCGCCATTTCACCGAGTTCAAGGGCAAGCCGGTGCTCATGTTTTTTTACCTCGGTAGCGGCTGCTCGCATTGCGTCGAGCAGCTCAACACCTTCGGCCCGATGACGAAAGAATTTGCCGACGCGGGCATCAGCCTCCTCGCCGTGAGCACCGAGCGCACGGACGAGTTACACAAGACCTATTCGCTCGCGAAGGGCGACGACGGCTTTTCATTCCCGATCCTCGCGGACCCGACGCTCGCGGTTTTCAAATCGTATCGCGCGTTCGACGACTTCGAGACGATGGCGCTGCACGGCACGTTCCTCATTGATGCCGACGGCCTCGTGCGCTGGCAGGACATCTCGTATCAGCCGTTCACGCAGGCGAAGTGGCTGCTCGCGGAATCGAAGCGCCTGCTCGCGCTGCCGCGCGACACCACGTCGAAAGCAATCTCATCCAACCCCGCAACACGTTAGCAATCCTGATGAAAAATATCGCGGTCATCCTGAGCGCAGCGAAGGAACCCGTGGAAATGCGAATGGTCTTCGGAGACATTTTGATCGCTCCCTGCTTCGACGGGATTCTTCACTGCGCTACGCTCCGTTCAGAATGACCTCGCAGTTTGATATTTTTCCCCAACCCCTCATCCAACCCCGCACCCCATGAACCGCCGCACCTTCCTCGCCACCAGCACTGCACTTGCCGCCAGCGCCGTTTTTTCCCCGGCGGAGGACGTCGCGAAAAGACGCCCGAAGCTGAAGAAGGCCGTGAACCTCGGCATGGCCGGCGGTGTGAAGGGGAGCGTGACGGACAAGTTCAAGGCGATCCGCGACGCGGGGTTTGACGGCATCGAGCTGAACCTGCCGGGCGAACTCACGACCGATCAGATCATCGAGGCCAAGAACGCGAGCGGCTTGGAAATCGCGGGCATCATCTGCACGCCGCACTGGAGTTTCCCGCTGAGCTCGCCCGATCCGGCGAAGCGCGAGAAGACGGTGAACGGCCTCAATTTTGCGCTAAAACAAGGCGGCGAAATTGGCTGCAAGCGCGTGCTGCTCGTGCCCGGTACGGTCGAGAAAGACGTGACCTACGAGCAATGCTGGACGCGTTCCATCGAGGGGATCAAGCGGTGCCTCGAGACCGCGGAAAAAAGCAAATGCGCCATCGCGGTCGAGAATGTGTGGAACCGCTTCATCAACGAGCCCGTCGCGGCGAAGCGCTACCTCGACGAGATCGGCAGCCCGTGGGTCGGCTGGCATTTCGATGTCGGGAATTGCATCACCTTCGGCTGGCCGGAGCACTGGGTGCGCACGCTCGGGAAGCAGATTTTCAATCTCCACATCAAGGAATACAGCCGGAAGCAGCGCGACAAATCCGGCCCCGGCGCGGGCTTCGGCGTCGAACTGATGGAGGGCGACAACGACTGGCCCGCGGTGATGAAGGCGCTCGATGAAATCGGCTACGAAGGCTACGGCATCCTCGAAGTCGGCGGCGGCAATGCCGAGAGGCTGAAGTTCCTCGCGGAACGCACGGACAAAATCTTTGCGTGCTAATCCGTAGCCGCGTCTGGGCGGCTGCGCATCGCACGGGTAGCGTAGCACTCCCGAGTTGCGCAAGGGGCTGAGATGCGCAGCTCAGGAGAGCTGCGCTATGATCGCCTCCGCACGCCGCGGCTAGAGTTTAACTTGAAGCACTCTAGAAGAAGATTTTCCTAAACAGCCAAGGCAGAATGATCATCGCGAGGATGATCAGGCCGATGAAGAGGACGCCGAAAGATTGCGTTTCCATGATTGGAAATTCAACCCGCGCCCGCGCGGAGAGTCAACACGGTCAGTCCGGCCTGCGTGTCATGGCGCAGTTCCGCCTGATGCCCGCGGGGCATTCGCGCTGGATTCAGGGCGAGACTTGCGCGTCCGCACGGAAAATGCGGATCCACTTTTCCACATCGGAGACCATCATGCCCGAGCCGATCTTGCGCTTCAGGCCGAGGCCGCCCTCGATGCCCGTGGTGCTCACGAGGCTGCCCTGCCACACGAGCGTGCAGGCCTTTCCGCCGATGATGACCGGGTGCATCTCGTAGAGCGTGAATGACACGAGGTAGCCGTTCGACGAATACCACGTCACGTCGAGCACCTGCCGCCGGTCCGCCATCTCCACGCCGTACACGGCACCGAGCGAGACGGCGGCTTTTTTGTCCACGACCGAGAGATCCCAATACGAGAATTTCGGTGAGCCCGGCGCGCCCGGCGCGGCCAGCGGCGCAAGCAACGCGCCGAAATGCTTCGTCATGTTGCTCTCCTCGGCAAGCAGGTTGCGCAGTTCGCCGCCAGCGTCGTGCGAGCCCACGCTGCCGAAGTCGCCGGCCTTGGAAAATCGCGTCCACCTTGCGTGCAACATGCCGGTGAGAAACAGCTGCGTGGTGTCGGCGGTGCGCGCGCGCGGCATCAGCGGCGCTTCGGTCTTCGAGAGCTGGATCTCACTCGCGTCGCCCATTGAGCGGATGAGCTTGGCAGTGGCCCCGTCCTTCGGATTCAGCAGGAGCTTGTCGAAGCCCGAGTCCTTCTCATCGTGAAAGACGTGATGCTGGTAAACCTCGAGTTCCGGGTGCTTCACCGAATTGAATTTCAGCAGCGCCGCGTGAGTCGTCTCCAGCGGCGCATTCACGACGAACACCGCCTGGCACGACATGCCCCGTGCGAGGCTCATCGAGGCATTCTTGGCAGTGGCGATTTTTCCACCCGCGAGTTCGGCGAGATGGAGGTCGTCCACCGCGACCCATGTGCGGAGCGAATCAATCGCGTCCGCGGCAAATGCTGAGGTGGAAAGGGCGAGCGATGCGAGCGCATTTGCGAGGAGTCGGGGCATGGCTTTTCCGTTACTCCGAAGCGCCGTACAGCGCAAAGCCGAAGTGCCGGACGGAAGCCATTCGGTGCTCTTCCCACGGCATCTGCGTTCATCCGCGTGCATCTGTGGTTCAAAAAATTCCGGTCGCCGGATTCCTCGCCTCCGCCGAGATTCACCTTGCCGCGATTCGCGACCGCTTTAATTATCCCGCCTCTCGCAATGACCACCATCGCACCCGCCGCCTACGACTCAAAAATCGAGGGCAACGTCATCATCACCAAGCTCGACTCCGCCATCAACTGGATGCGCAAAAACTCACTCTGGCCGATGCCGATGGGGCTCGCGTGCTGCGCCATCGAACTGATGGCCACCGGCGCCTCGCGCTACGACATCTCGCGCTTCGGCGCCGAGGTCATGCGCTTTTCCCCGCGGCAGAGCGACGTGATGATCGTCGCCGGTACCGTCACTTACAAAATGGCGCTCGCCGTGAAACGCATCTGGGACCAGATGCCGGAGCCGAAGTGGTGCATCGCGATGGGCGCGTGCGCGAGCAGCGGCGGCATGTATCGCAGCTACGCCGTGCTCCAGGGGATAGATACGCTCATCCCCGTGGACGTCTATATTTCCGGCTGCCCGCCACGCCCCGAGGCGCTCATCGAGGGCCTGCTCCGCCTCCAGCGCAAAATCGAAGGCGAGCATTCCTTCCTCGCGCAGAAGCCGGAGCTGGTCGCCGCGCTCAGCTAGGAATTTGTGACTGGTGACTGGTGAAAAGTGACTGGTTCAGCAGCACCCCGACCGCGCGATTTCCCGAGACCTGTCACCATTCACTAGTCACCAGTCACTGCCGCCCTTCACGCACCACTCACCGCCACACCGATGCCCACGAATCTCGAAGTCCCCGCCGCCGCCAAAACCGCCGCCGCCGCGCTCGCCGCAAAATTCACCGTCCTTTCGCAAAAGGAATTCCGCGGCGAACTCACGCTCACCGTGCAGCGTGCGCAGTTCCACGACATCGCCGCCTTCCTCCGCGACACGCTCGGCTACACGTATCTCATCGACATCAGCAGCGTGGATCACTTCGGGCAGGAGCCGCGCTACGAGATGGTGTACGAGCTGCAAAATTTCGAGCGCACCGATCACCTCCGCCTGAAATACACCGTGAGCGAAGACGACTGCACCGCGCCGAGCGTCGTGGACCTGTGGGCCACCGCCGACTGGCACGAGCGCGAAGTGTGGGACATGATGGGCATCAAGTTCACCGGCCATCCCGACCTGCGCCGCATCCTCATGTGGGAAGGCTACCCGTTCTTCCCGCTGCGCAAGGACTTCCCGCTCGCCGGCAAAGACAGCGACACGCCCGACGTGGCCTTCACCCGCGCCGCCCCGCTCGCCGGCGGCCCGTTCGTCACGTCGCCCAACGGCGGCGACACGCAGGACCGCGAACCGCGCTCGCGCGAGATGGAGTGAAGGTGGATGCCAGTAGCATCCAATAATCAGTCCTTCCCTCGCTATGAGCACTCGACTTCGCCCGATCCACGACGATGGCGGGCAGGACATTTGCATTGCTGTGCATGGCCTGACCGCATGGGGAGCATACAACGGCGACAAACTCGAACGACAAGTGCATGAAGCCGAAC